>NZ_JBVJKN010000002.1:488878-588528 GCF_055585225.1 Streptomyces sp. NPDC053673
CGCCGGCGCCGGGTGTGGATCAGGCTCGCTCCGGGCCCGGCCGGAGTCACACGACACCCTCCAAGTCCGACCATCCGAATCCAACGCGTTCACTCACACCGCAGTTGACGTCTCTGTTGGCTCATGGTTTGTTGTGTTCGGTTATGTTGGGTGGGTGGGAGTCATGGAGGCGCTCCGCGTGAAGAAGACGGTGACCAGGCTCGCAGACGGCCGAGAGCTGCTCTACTACGACTCCCGCGACGACGTCGTCCGCGACGCCGTCGACCTCCGGCCGCTGGACGCCACCGCCACCACCTCCGAGATCCGCCACGACCCGCTGCTCGGCGACGCCGTCGCGATCGCCTCCCACCGCCAGGGCCGTACGTACCACCCGCCCGCCGACGAATGCCCCCTCTGCCCCTCCCGGGACGGCAGGCTCAGCGAGATCCCGGAAAGCGACTACGACGTCGTCGTCTTCGAGAACCGCTTCCCCTCCCTCGCCGGGGACTCCGGCCGCTGCGAAGTCGTCTGCTTCACCCCCGACCACGACGCGTCCTTCGCCGGCCTCACCGAACAGCAGGCCGCGCTGGTCCTGGACGCCTGGACCGACCGCACCGCCGAGCTCGCCGGACTTCCCCAGGTCCGGCAGGTGTTCTGCTTCGAGAACCGGGGCGCCGAGATCGGAGTGACGCTCGGCCATCCGCACGGGCAGATCTACGCGTACCCCTTCGTCACTCCCCGCACCGCCCTCATGCAGCGCTCGGTCGCCGAGCACCTCGCCGCCACCGGCCGCAATCTCTTCGACGACACCGTCGAGCGTGAAATCGCCGACTCCGTCCGGGTGGTCCTGAAGGGCGAACACTGGGTCGCGTTCGTGCCCTACGCCGCCCACTGGCCTTACGAGGTACACCTCTACCCGCGGCGCCGGGTGCCGGACCTGCGGGCACTGGACGAGGCGGCGCGCACAGAGTTCCCACAGGTCTATCTGGAATTGTTGAGGCGCTTCGACCGGATCTTCGGCACGGACCAGCAGCCGACGCCGTACATCGCCGCCTGGCACCAGGCGCCGTTCGGTGACGTGTCGCGCGAGGAGTTCGCGCTGCACCTCGAGCTTTTCACCGTGCGCCGCACTTCCGGCAAGCTGAAGTTCCTCGCCGGTTCCGAGTCCGGCATGAACGTGTTCATCAACGATGTGCCGCCGGAGGCCGCGGCCCAGCGACTGCGAGAGGTGGCGAGCGCGTGAGCACTGCGCTTCACCGGGGGGCGACCCCCGGAACCCGGAAGTATCTGGTGACGGGCGGGGCCGGATACGTCGGCAGCGTGGTGGCCGCGCATCTGCTGGAGGCGGGGCACGAGGTGACCGTGCTCGACGATCTGTCCACGGGCTTCCGCGAGGGCGTCCCGGCGGGCGCCGAGTTCATCGAGGGCCGGATCCAGGACGCTGCCCGATGGCTGGACTCCTCGTACGACGGAGTCCTGCACTTCGCCGCGTTCTCGCAGGTCGGCGAGTCGGTCGTGGATCCCGAGAAGTACTGGGTCAACAACGTCGGCGGCACGACGGCGCTGCTCGCCGCGATGCGTTCCGCCGGGGTCCGCAGACTGGTCTTCTCGTCCACCGCGGCGACCTACGGAGAGCCCGTCTCCACCCCGATCAGGGAGACCGACCCGACCGCGCCGACCAGCCCGTACGGGGCCTCGAAGCTCGCCGTCGACCACATGATCAGCGGCGAGTGCGCCGCGCACGGTCTGGCCGCGGCCTCGCTGCGCTACTTCAACGTGGCGGGCGCGTACGGCAGCTCCGGTGAGCGCCACGACCCCGAATCGCACCTCATCCCGCTCGTGCTCCAGGTCGCCCTCGGCAGGCGCGAGGCGATCTCCGTCTTCGGCGACGACTACCCGACCCCGGACGGCACCTGTGTACGCGACTACATCCACGTCGCCGACCTGGCGGAGGCGCATCTGCTCGCCATGGACAAGGTCGTCCCCGGCGAGCATCTGATCTGCAACCTCGGCAACGGCAACGGCTTCTCCGTCCGCGAGGTCATCGAGACCGTCCGCAAGGTCACCGGGCATCCGGTCCCCGAGGTCGCCGCCGCCCGCCGCGGCGGCGACCCGGCCGTGCTGGTCGCCTCCGCCGCTGCTGCCCAGGAGCGGCTGGGCTGGACCCCGACGCGGGCGGACCTCGCGGGCATCGTGGCCGACGCGTGGGCGTTCGCGCGGGAGAGGGCGACGGACAGGGCGACGGAGAGGTGAGCGTCGCCGGGCAGTTCACGAAGCTGTACGGGTACGCCCCCGAGGGCGTCTGGGCGGCGCCGGGCCGGGTCAATCTGATCGGCGAGTACACCGACTTCAACGACGGCTTCGTGATGCCGCTCGCGCTGCCCCACACGGCGGTCGCGGCGGTCGCCCGCCGCACGGACGGGGTGCTCCGCGTCCACTCGGCGGACGTCACCCAGGGCGTGACCGAGCTGTCGGTCTCCGGTCTCGTACCGGGCTCCTGCTCCGGCTGGTCGGCGTACCCGGCGGGGGTGGTCTGGGCGCTGCGGGAGGCCGGGCACCCGGTCACCGGTGCCGACATCCACCTCGCCTCGACCGTGCCGACGGGCGCGGGACTGTCCTCCTCGGCGGCCCTGGAGGTCGTCACCGCGCTGGCCCTGAACGAGCTGTACGGGCTCGGCCTGCGCCGCGAGGAGCTCGCGCGACTGGCTCAGCGCGCCGAGAACGCGTTCGTCGGCGTCCCCTGCGGGATCATGGACCAGATGGCCTCGGCCTGCTGCACCGACGGCCACGCCCTCCACCTCGACACCCGTGATCTGAGCTGCCGCCAGGTCCCCTTCGACCTCGCCGCGCACGGTCTGGGGCTGCTGGTCGTCGACACACGCGTGAAGCACGCGCTCGACGACGGCGCGTATGCGCAGCGGCGCGCGGGGTGCGAGGAGGGTGCGCGGGCGCTGGGCGTGCGCACGCTGCGCGAAGTCCCGTACGTGCAACTGCTCGACGCCCTCGCGCGTTTGAACAACGCAACGGTTCGCCGGTACGTCCGCCATGTCGTCACCGACAACCACCGGGTCGAGCGGACGATCGCGCTCCTCGACGCGGGCGACATCCGCGCGGTCGGCCCGGTCCTCACCGAGGGCCACGCCTCGCTGCGGGACGATCTGGAGGTCTCCTGCCCGGAGTTGGACCTGGCCGTCTCCACAGCGGTCGCGGCGGGCGCGCTGGGAGCCCGCATGACCGGCGGCGGCTTCGGCGGCTCGGCGATCGTCCTGGTCGAATCGGCGGACGCGGACACGGTGACCAAGGCGGTCCACGAAGCCTTCGCGGCCGCGGGCCACACCACCCCGCGCATCTTCCCGGCGGTCCCTTCGGCCGGGGCGTACCGGGTCGGCTGAGCATCAGCCCGGCTTCTTCAGCAGGATGCTGTGCTTGTTCAGTGCGTTCCGCGCACGGGCGGTGACGCCCTCGCACCTCAGCCGAGCCTCTTCGTCAGAAGGCTGTGCTTGTTCAGTGCGCTCTGCGCACGGGCGGTGACGCCCTCGCACCTCAGCCGAGCCTCTTCGTCAGGATGCTGTGCTTGTTCAGTGCGCTCTGCGCACGGGCGGTGACGCCCTCGCACCTCAGCCGAGCCTCTTCGTCAGAAGGCTGTGCTTGTTCAGTGCGTTCCGCGCACGGGCGGTGAGGCCCTCGCACCTCAGCCGAGCCTCTTCGTCAGAAGGTATTCGGTGACGCCCGGTGGGTAGTCGGGGACCCGGCCGACGATCTCGTACCCGTGTTTCTTGTAGAACGCGGGCGCCTGGAAGTCCCAGGTCTCCAGGCGCGCGTACGCGCAGCCGCGGCCGATGCGCGCCTCACGTTCCGCCGCGGTGAGGAGCTGGGAGCCGAGGCCCGCGCCGCGGTGGGGGTCGTCGACCCAGAGCAGGTCGACATGGAGCCAGCGGGCCCAGGTACGGCCCGTCAGGCCCGCCGCCAGCTCACCCGTCGTCTCGTCCAGCACCCAGACCTGCAGCGGGACTTCGTCGTCGTGCGGGGTACCGGTCAGGGCGCGCATCGCCGGGGAGCGTCGTGCGTTCGTGGCCTCCAGCCGCTCGCCGAGCAGAGTGCGGCGTTCCTTGTCGACTTCTGTCTCAAATCGAAACATGGGGCACACCCTAAACACCCTGGCCAACCAGTTCTGCAAATATCCTTCCGCTCCCGGCCCCCGGCCTTACTCTGATGCACAGCACCGGTGGGGGCCGGTGCTGTTCAGGGGGCGAGACAGTCGGGTACGACGCCCGGGGCGGGGTAGCAGTCAAGCACGGCGGCGGCCGTGGGATTGCGTACCACCATTCCCGGGCGCCGTACCCGTGCTTCATGACCTCCGCCGGAAAACGCAGCCTGGGGGTGTCTGTGGTTCGTATCCGGGTTCTCGTGGTGGACGACCACCGGATCTTCGCCGAGTCCCTCGCCGCGGCGCTCGCCGCCGAGCCGGACGTGGAGGTCGCCGCGGCGGGCAGTGGCCCGGCAGCACTGCGCTGCCTCGAGCGCGCGGCGGCCGACGGCCGCAAGTTCGACGTCATGCTCATCGACGCCGATCTGGGCGCGGCGGTGGGGCCGGCGGCCCCGGTCGTCGCCCGCGCGGTCCCCGACAACGGGGACGGCTTCGTCGACGGCATCTCCCTGGTGGCCGGGGTCCGTTCGGCCCGGCCCGCGGTCCGCACGGTCGTCCTCGCCGAGAAGGACGACCCGCGCCGCGCCGCGCTCTCGCTCCAGGCGGGCGCCTCGGGCTGGGTGGCCAAGGACTGCTCGCTGCAGCGGCTGCTCACGGTGATCCGCGGGGTGCTGCGCGACGAGACACATCTGCCGCCCGCGCTGCTCACCGGCGTTCTGCGGGAGCTGACCGCCGCGCGCAAGCACCGCACCGAGAGCGAGCGGCTCGTCGAGTCGCTCACCCCGCGCGAGCGCGAGGTGCTGCGCTGCATGGTGGCAGGCCTCGGCCGCAAGGCGGTCGCCGAGCGCCTCTTCCTCTCCCCGCACACGGTCCGCACGCATATGCAGAACGTGCTGGGCAAGCTGGGCGTGCACTCCACCCTCGCCGCGGTGGCGCTGGCGCGCCGGGCCGGCGTCGGACCTGCCGAGCTCGGCAGGTCCTCAGCCGGGGATGTTGTCGAACGGGGCGGTCAACTGGCGTAGCAGTCCGGCCAGTTCATTACGCTGGGCCCGGGAGAGCTCCGAGAGGATGGCGCGCTCCTGGGCGAGCAGCCCGGCGAGCGCCTGATCGGCGCGGTCGCGGCCTTCGGAAGTGAGCCGCACCAACACCCCGCGCCGGTCGCTCGGATCGGGCAGCCGCTCGACCAGACCCTTCTTCGTGAGCCTGTCGATGCGGTTGGTCATCGTGCCCGAGGTGACCAGGGTCTGGGTGAGGAGCTGGCCGGGGGACAGCTGGTAGGGCGCGCCCGCGCGCCGCAGCGACGTCAGTACGTCGAATTCCCAGGGCTCCAGATTGTGCTCGGAGAACGCGAGCCGACGCGCGCGGTCGAGATGCCGCGCCAGCCTCGAGACGCGGCTGAGCACCTCGAGTGGTTCCACGTCGAGGTCGGGGCGCTCGCGGCGCCACGCAGCAACCAGTCGATCGACCTCGTCCTCCATGACGATCAGTGTAAATGGTCTGTCGACGTGAAGTCTCTTGACGTCAAGATATATTTCGCTGGACTATTGGGCATGGTCGGGCCGGAACCCTGTTCCGGTTCCGGAAAACGTTCCAGCAAGGGGGCTCGAGCATGCATTCCGTTCCAACCTGGGATCCACAGCAGTACCTCCGGCACTCAGGCCATCGCACCCGTCCGTTCCTGGATCTACTCGCCCGAATACCGGATCTGCCTCAAGGAGGACGGCCGGCCCGGATCGCCGACATCGGCTGCGGGCCGGGCAACGTCACCATCCTGCTGGCCGACCGCTGGCCGGACGCCCGTATCACCGGATTCGACCTCTCACCCGAAATGCTCGCCCTCGCCGACAAGGAGTACGCGGGCACCACCTCGGGCGGCGGCTGGCTCGATTTCCGTCCTGCCGACGCCGCGCACTGGACACCGGACGAGCCGTACGACCTCATCGTCTCCAACGCGGCACTTCAATGGGTGCCCAACCACCCCGAATCCTTCTCCACCTGGATCGACGGCCTGGCACCCGGCGGCACCTTCGCCTTCCAGGTCCCCGGCAACTTCGCCTCACCCAGCCACGCGCTGCTCGGCGAACTGTGCGACACCCCGCAGTGGCGCGACCGTCTGAGCGGCCAGGGCCGCCGTTTCGTCCACGTCCTGGAACCCGCCGACTACCTCCTGCGTCTCGCCGACCTCGGCTGTGTGACGGACACCTGGGAAACGACGTACCTCCAGCTGCTCACCGGCGAGGACCCCGTCCTCGACTGGGTGAAGGGCACCGCGCTCCGCCCGGTCCTCACCGCCCTCGAAAGGGACGGCGAGGCCACCGAGGAATTCCTCAGCCAGTACCGCGATCTGCTCCGCAAGGCCTATCCGCCCGGGCCGCACGGCACGGTGTTCCCGTTCCGCCGCATCTTCGCCGTGGCCCGCAAACCGCTGTAGAGGCAGAGGGGGAAACAGGTGCTGACCGCACTCGACCACGTCCAGCTCGCCGCGCCACCGGGCTCGGAGGCCACCCTGCGCGCCTACTACGCCGACGCCCTCGGCATGACCGAGATCCCCAAGCCCCCGGCCCTCGCCGCCAACGGCGGCTGCTGGTTCACGGCCGGGGCCGTGCAGCTCCACGTCGGCATCCAGAGTGACTTCCGCCCCGCGAAGAAGGCCCATCCCGGCCTGCGTGTCAGCGGCATCGAGGCGTATGCCGACCGCCTCGCATCCCACGGGGCCGAGGTCGTCCGGGACCACGACCTCCCGGGCCACCGGCGCTTCTTCTCCGAGGACCCGGTCGGCAACCGGCTGGAGTTCCTGGAGCCCGACCCCGAGTCGGCGCCATGATCGGTTTAGGCCGTGTTTGAGAACTCCCGCCTGGCTCGCGACGCCTGGCACGCACTCCCCCGTAGCCCTTCGGGCACGGGAGGTGCCCCCACGCTGCGTTGTCGGAGTCATCCACGTACGTCCAGTACGAGGATGATCTCCCCCAGAGCTGCGCCTGGGAGGTGCCCCACCGCCTTGCGATTGCAGGCACCGGACGCCGCGAGCCCCGCCCTACGGGCGGACGGCGCTAGTTCTCAAACACGGCCTAACCGACCGGTCGGCGACCGGTCCGTCTCGTCGCGGCGACCGGACCGACCGCCGACCGGGTCATGCGTGCCCGCGGGCTCAGCTCTTGCGGTGCCCTATCAGCCGCGGCTTCGGCTCCAGACCGTCCAGGCCGTGCCACGCAAGATTCACCAGATGCGCCGCGACCTCCGCCTTCTTCGGCTTGCGGGCGTCCAGCCACCACTGGCCGGTCAGCGCGACCATCCCCACCAGTGCCTGCGCGTACAGCGGAGCCAGCTTCGGATCGAAGCCGCGGGCCTTGAACTCCAGGCCCAGGATGTCCTCGACCTGCGTGGCGATATCGCTGATCAGCGAAGCGAACGTGCCCGTGGACTGGGCGACCGGCGAGTCACGGACCAGGATGCGGAACCCGTCCGTGTACGTCTCGATGTAGTCGAGCAGGGCGAACGCAGCCTGCTCCAGCAGCTCACGCGGATGACCCGCGGTCAGGGCCCCGGTCACCATGTCGAGGAGCTGACGCATCTCCCGGTCCACCACGACCGCGTACAGACCTTCCTTGCCGCCGAAGTGCTCGTACACCACCGGCTTGGAGACCCCGGCCTTCGCCGCGATCTCCTCCACCGACGTGCCCTCGAAGCCTTTCTCGGCGAAGAGCGTGCGGCCGATGTCGAGCAGTTGCTGGCGGCGCTCCGCCCCGGTCATCCGGACCCTGCGCCCACGCCGGGGCCTGTCGCTGCTGCTACTGCCGTCGATCGCCACGTCCTCAATCATGCCGCCTCCGCGGCCTCCGTCCTGCGCCGGGCGTCGATCCGGTCCGCGCTCGGCCAGCGCACGTCGTACGCCCAGCCCGCCAGCTCGAACCAGCGGATCAGCCGGGCGCTGGAGTCGATCTGCCCACGCATCACGCCGTGCCGCGCGCTCGTCGGGTCCGCGTGGTGCAGGTTGTGCCAGGACTCGCCGCACGACAGCACCGCCAGCCACCACACGTTGCCCGAGCGGTCACGCGACTTGAAGGGGCGCTTGCCCACGGCGTGGCAGATCGAGTTGATCGACCATGTGACGTGGTGCAGCAGCGCGACCCGGACCAGCGAGCCCCAGAAGAACGCCGTGAACGCGCCCCACCAGGACATCGTCACCAGACCGCCGACCAGCGGCGGGATCGCCAGCGAGACGATCGTCCAGTAGACGAACTGGCGGGAGACCGCCCGGATCGCCGGGTCCTTGATCAGATCCGGCGCGTACTTGTGCTGCGGCGTCTGCTCCTCGTCGAACAGCCAGCCGATGTGCGCCCACCACAGGCCCTTCATCAGCGCCGGGACCGTCTCGCCGAAGCGCCACGGCGAATGCGGGTCACCCTCGGCGTCCGAGAACTTGTGATGCTTGCGGTGATCCGCCACCCAGCGGACCAGCGGGCCCTCCACGGCCAGCGAACCCATGACCGCGAGCGCGATCCGCAGCGGACGCTTCGCCTTGAAGGAGCCATGCGTGAAATAGCGGTGGAAACCGATCGTGATGCCATGGCAACCGATGAAGTACATCGCCACCATCAGGCCGAGGTCGAGCCAGCTCACGCCCCAGCCCCAGGCCAGCGGCACCGCCGCGAGCAGGGCGAGGAAGGGCACCGTGATGAACAGCAGCAGGGCGATCTGCTCGATCGAACGCTTCTTGTCGCCGCCGAGCGTGGCGGAGGGCAGGTCGGATGGTGACGGCTTCCGGGCGTCGTCGATCACATCGGGGCTTGTGGTCATGGGGTGTCCCCTGTGGGGTGAGAGGTGTGTCCGATCCGTAAGGCTACGGATCCGTAACCTACGGCGTCGTAAGTATGGCAGCGCGAAGCCTCGCGGCAAGAGGGCTGTGGACAACGGCGCGTGAACGGACACCTATCCTGGGTGTCGTCGGACAGCGCGGTCCGCAAGCCTCCAGAAAACCTCCAGACGTGCTCAAACACTGCAAGGAGCCGCACCTGTGAGCAGTGCCGACCAGACCTCATCCGCCAGCGTGGAGCTGCGCTCCGACATCCGCCGACTGGGCGATCTCCTGGGTGAAACCCTCGTACGGCAAGAAGGCCCCGAGCTCCTGGAGCTCGTCGAACGCGTTCGCGCCCTCACCCGTACGGACGGCGAAGCCGCCGCCGCGCTGCTGGGAGACACCGACCTGGAGACCGCAGCGAAGCTCGTACGTGCGTTCTCCACCTATTTCCATCTTGCCAACGTCACCGAGCAGGTGCACCGCGGACGCGAGCTGCGCGAGCGCCGCGCCGCCGAGGGCGGACTGCTCTCCCGCACCGCCGACATGCTCAAGGAAGCCGACCCCGAGCATCTGCGCGAGACGGTCCGGCACCTGAACGTCCGGCCCGTGTTCACGGCGCACCCCACCGAGGCCGCACGCCGGTCCGTGCTGAACAAGCTCCGGCGCATCGCCGAGCTGCTGGAGACCCCGGTCATCGCCGGCGACCGGCGCCGGCACGACCTGCGGCTCGCCGAGAACATCGACCTCGTCTGGCAGACCGACGAGCTGCGCGTCGTACGCCCCGAGCCGGCGGACGAGGCCCGCAACGCCATCTACTACCTCGACGAGCTCCACGCGGGGGCGGTCGGCGACGTCCTGGAGGACCTCGCCGCCGAGCTGGAGCGCGTCGGCGTCGAGCTGCCGCCCGGCACCCGGCCCCTCACCTTCGGCACCTGGATCGGCGGCGACCGCGACGGCAACCCCAACGTCACCCCGGACGTCACCCGTGAGGTGCTGATCCTCCAGCACGAGCACGGCATCACCGACGCCCTGGAAGCCATCGACTCGCTGCGCGGACTGCTGTCCAACTCGATCAGGTACGCAGGGGCCACCGAGGAACTCCTCGGCTCCCTCCAGAGCGACCTGGAGTGCCTCCCCGAGATCAGCCCCCGCTACAAGCGCCTCAACGCAGAAGAGCCGTACCGCCTCAAGGCCACCTGCATCCGCCAGAAGCTCGTCAACACGCGCGAGCGCCTCGCCAAGGGCACGGCCCACGAGAACGGCCGCGACTACCTCGGCACGGCCGAGCTCCTCCACGACCTGGAACTGATCCAGACGTCACTGCGCGAGCACCGCGGCGGACTGTTCGCCGACGGCCGCCTCGACCGTACGATCCGCACGCTCGCCGCCTTCGGACTGCAGCTCGCGACGATGGACGTACGCGAGCACGCCGACGCCCACCACCACGCGCTCGGCCAGCTCTTCGACCGGCTCGGCGAGGAGTCCTGGCGCTACGCCGACATGCCCCGCGACTACCGGCAGAAGCTGCTCGCCAAGGAACTCCGCTCGCGGCGGCCGCTCGCCCCGACGCCCGCGCCGCTGGACGCCGCCGGAGCCAGGACCCTCGGCGTCTTCCACACCGTGAAGGAAGCCTTCGAACGCTTCGGGCCCGAGGTCATCGAGTCGTACATCATCTCGATGTGCCAGGGCGCCGACGATGTCTTCGCGGCCGCCGTGCTCGCCCGCGAGGCCGGGCTGATCGATCTGCACGCCGGCTGGGCGAAGATCGGCATCGTGCCGCTGCTGGAGACCACCGACGAGCTGAAGGCCGCGGACGTCATCCTCGACGGAATGCTCGCCGACCCCTCGTACCGCCGTCTCGTCTCGCTGCGCGGCGACGTCCAGGAGGTCATGCTCGGCTACTCCGACTCCTCCAAGTTCGGCGGCATCACCACCTCGCAGTGGGAGATCCACCGGGCACAGCGGAGGCTGAGGGATGTCGCTCACCGCTACGGAGTTCGCCTGAGGCTGTTCCACGGCCGCGGGGGGACGGTCGGCCGCGGCGGCGGCCCTTCGCACGACGCGATCCTCGCGCAGCCCTGGGGCACGCTGGAGGGCGAGATCAAGGTGACCGAGCAGGGCGAGGTCATCTCCGACAAGTACCTGATCCCGTCCCTGGCCAGGGAGAACCTCGAACTGACCGTCGCCGCCACACTGCAGGCATCCGCCCTGCACACCGCGCCGCGGCAGTCCGACGAGGCGCTCGCACGCTGGGACGCCGCGATGGACACGGTCTCGGACGCGGCACACTCCGCGTACCGGCGCCTCGTGGAGGACCCCGACCTGCCCGCGTACTTCTTCGCCTCCACACCCGTCGACCAGCTCGCCGACCTGCACCTGGGCTCGCGGCCCTCGCGCCGCCCCGACAGCGGGGCGGGCCTGGACGGACTGCGGGCCATCCCGTGGGTCTTCGGCTGGACCCAGTCACGGCAGATCGTGCCGGGATGGTTCGGCGTCGGATCCGGACTGCGCGCCGTGCGCGAGGCGGGGCCCGACTCCGTCCTGGAGGAGATGTACGAGCAGTGGCACTTCTTCCGGAACTTCATCTCGAACGTGGAGATGACACTGGCCAAGACGGACCTGCGGATCGCCCGGCACTACGTGGACACGCTGGTGCCGGACGAGCTGAAGCACGTCTTCGACGACATCGAGGCGGAGCACGAGCTGACAGTGCGTGAGGTGCTCCGGGTCACGGGCGGTGAGCAGCTGCTCGACTCCAACCCGGTGCTTCAGCAGACCTTCGCGATCAGGGACGCGTACCTGGACCCGATCTCCTACCTCCAGGTCGCCCTGCTGGCCCGGCAGCGCTCCGCCGCGGAGCGCGGCGAGGCCGCCGACCCGCTGCTGTCACGAGCCCTGCTCCTGACGGTCAACGGCGTCGCGGCGGGCCTCCGCAACACGGGCTGACACCCGGCCCCACTCGAACACCGCCGGCCGGCGCCGTGAGGCGCCGGCCGGCGGTGTTCCCGGGCTCCGAAGGAATTCCGGGGCTACGCCCCGGCTCCCCGCCGCGCCCCGGCAGGGCTTCGCCCCAGCCGGGGCGGCTGGGGCGCGCCAGGAGTCCCGTCGGCCATCAGTGCTGCTGCTGGGCCTTGCGGCGGCGCATCACCAGGTAGCCGCCGCCCGCGACGAGAGCAGCCGCGACCGCCGAGAGCGCGCCCACGGGTGCGCTCGAACCGGTCTCGGCGAGGTCTCCGGAGTCGCCCTTCACGGACGGAGCCGGGGTGGGCCGGTCGTCCGCGGGCGTGGAGGGCGCCTCGTCCACCGGGGTGGACGGCTCGGCCGAGGGCTCGTCGCCCGGCTTGTCACCGGGCTTGTCACCGGGCTTGTCGCCCGGCTTGGTGTCCTCGGACGCGCAGTCGGTCCAGAACACCTTGTGCTTGGCGCTGCCGTGCTCGCCGTCGAAGTTCCAGAACAGCTTGTAGTGGCCGTCGGGGAGGGACAGGTCCGCGGTCCGGCTGTGGCCGGAGCCGTCGAGCGTCAGCGAACCGGACTCGACCTCCTCGCCCTTGACGCCGGCGGTCGGGGCCCAGACCTCGATACGCCAGTCGACCTGCTGACCGGCGTCGAATCCGAAGGCGTCGAGGTAGAAGGTGCAGACGTGCGGCTCGTTCTTGCGGAGTTCTTCGCCGGTCTTGGCGTCGTGGATCTTCACGGTGCCGTTGTCGCCGGACGGGGTGGCGAGCGCGGAAGGGGCGAGCAGCAGCGAGCAGACCGCGGCCGTCACCACCGCGCCGGTGGAAGTGAGCATGCGCATGGGCAGTCCAACAGGGGAGAAGAGGGATGCAGTGGGGGGCGGCTCAGCTTCCTGTCGGCTCGGCCGGGTCGTCAATACGCGGGGTGACGCATCCGCCCCAAGCGCTGCCAATTGCCCCAATGGTCCCTTGTAACGATCCAGTGAATGCGCCGTTCCGGCAGCGGGCCAGGGCGGGTCGGCAGGGCGGTTTCGGCAAGGGAGTGCGGCACCGGCCCCGGCGGATCAGAGCGCGAAGAACGCGCCCAGCAACAGCGCTCCGCCCGCCGCTGCCGTCGCCCAGGCCGTGCGGGTCATACGGAGGCCGCCGCCGATGACGCAGGCAGCCAGGAGGAGCGCGCCGCCGAAGGGGAGCCAGGCGTGGAGCGCGCCGGACCAGCCGGTGCGGACGACCTCGTCGGTGCCGGGCTTCACGACGACCTGGAGCGTGGCGCCCTTGGTGACGGCGACCGACCGCTCGATGACCATGCCCTTGCGTGCGGCGTCGGGGCCCTCGGGGTCGAACGGCCCCGTGCAGGTCTTCTCGCCGCAGCTGGCGACAGTGAGCGTGCCGTGCTCGCGGCCCTTGGCGAGCACGACGTGCTGGGCCGTGGCCCAGGACGACCAGACTCCGGCGACGAGCAGCAGCAGGGCGACCAGGAGCATGGCCACACGGCGGCCGTGGTCGAGCATCCGGCCGGAGGAGTTCCGCTTCATGGGGCGCGATCCTTCGGCAATCGACCGCGCTCGGTCAACCTTTGACCAGTGGTTCGTCGGGGTTGTCAGGAGTTGTACGCGCTCTGCGCCCGCTCCAGCCCCTCCGTCACCAGACACTCCACCGAGTCCGCCGCCCGGTCCACGAAGTAATCCAGCTCCTTGCGCTCCGCCGACGAGAAGTCCTTCAGCACGAAGTCGGCGACCTGCATCCGCCCCGGCGGACGACCGATCCCGAACCGCACCCGGTGATAGTCCGCGCCCATCGCCTTCGTCATCGACTTCAGACCGTTGTGCCCGTTGTCCCCGCCGCCCAGCTTCAGCCGCAGAACGCCGTAGTCGATGTCCAGCTCGTCATGGACCGCAACGATGCGTGCCGTCGGAACCTTGTAGAAATCCCGCAGCGCCGTCACCGGACCGCCCGACAGATTCATGTACGACATGGGCTTGGCGAGAACGACCCGCCGGCTCGCCGGCCCGGGCGAACCGATCCGGCCCTCGACGACCTGCGCCTGCGCCTTCGTCGCCCGCTTGAACTTCCCGCCCACGCGCTCGGCGAGCAGATCGGCCACCATGAACCCCACGTTGTGGCGGTTCGCCGCATAATCCGGCCCCGGATTACCGAGCCCCACGATCAGCCAAGGGGCGTTGGCGTCGTCCGTCGTCATGTCCGTCGCGTCTCCTCGCGTACCCGTACTCGTACCCGCATACCTACAGCAAACGGGGTGGCGGGCCGCGTGGCCCGCCACCCCGTCAAGCAGAGCGTACGGCTCAGGCCTCGGTGGCCTCGGCGGCCTCGCCCTCGGCAGCCTCCTCGCCCTCGGCCGTCGGCTCCTCGGCCTGCGCGGCCAGGACCTGCAGCACGACAGCGTCCTCCTCGACGGCCAGGGTCACGCCGTTCGGCAGCGCGACGTCCTTGGCGAGAACGGAGGCACCGGCCTCCAGGCCCTCGACGGAGACGGTGAAGGACTCGGGGATGTGGGTGGCCTCGGCCTCGACCGGCAGCGCGTTGAGAACGTGCTCCAGCAGGTTGCCGCCCGGGGCCAGCTCGCCCTCGGTGGCCACCGGAACCTCGACCGTGACCTTCTCGCCGCGCTTCACCAGCAGCAGGTCGACGTGCTCCAGGTAGCCCTTCAGCGGGTCACGCTGCACGGACTTCGGGATCGCCAGCTCCGTCTTGCCCTCGATGTCCAGCGACAGCAGAACGTTCGGGGTACGCAGGGCGAGCAGCAGGTCGTGACCCGGCAGCGTGAGGTGGATCGGGTCGACGCCGTGGCCGTACAGAACACCCGGAACCTTGTTGTCGCGGCGGATGCGGCGCGCGGCACCCTTGCCGAACTCGGTACGGGTCTCGGTGGCGAGCTTCACCTCGGACATATGCACTCCTCGTATGTGGTGACGAACAGGAACGGTCACCCGGCCACGACTGGCCTGCTACGAAGAGCGCGTCGATAACGGACCGCCGTACAAACGAGTACGGCCTCCCTCGCCGAGCAACTTCGACAGTGTACTCGGCGGGGAGGCCGCCCCAGAAATCGATCTAGTGCCGCGACAGGGCAAAGCTTGCCGGGAGGGGCACTAGCCGGCGCCGGCTATCTCACTGCTCCTCGAAGAGGCTCGTCACCGAACCGTCCTCGAAGACCTCACGCACCGCACGCGCGATCGTCGGAGCGATCGACAGGACCGTGATCTTGTCGAGCTCCAGATTGTTCGGGTCGGGCAGCGTGTTCGTGAACACGAACTCACTCACCTTGGAGTTCTTCAGCCGGTCCGCCGCCGGACCGGACAGCACACCGTGCGTCGCCGTCACGATGACGTCCTCCGCGCCGTGCGCGAACAGCGCGTCCGCGGCCGCACAGATCGTGCCACCGGTGTCGATCATGTCGTCGACCAGGACACAGACCCGGCCCTCGACATTGCCGACCACCTCATGGACGGTGACCTGGTTCGCCACGTCCTTGTCACGGCGCTTGTGCACGATCGCCAGCGGAGCGTCCAGCCGGTCGCACCAGCGGTCGGCCACACGCACACGGCCGGCGTCCGGGGACACCACCGTCAGCTTCGAACGGTCGACCTTCGCACCCACGTAGTCCGCCAGCAGCGGCAGCGCGAAGAGGTGGTCCACCGGGCCGTCGAAGAAGCCCTGGATCTGATCCGTGTGCAGATCCACCGTGAGGATGCGGTCGGCACCCGCGGTCTTCATCAGATCCGCGACCAGACGCGCCGAGATCGGCTCCCGGCCACGGTGCTTCTTGTCCTGACGGGCATAGCCGTAGAACGGGACGATCACAGTGATGCTCCGGGCCGAGGCCCGCTTGAGAGCATCGAGCATGATCAACTGCTCCATGATCCACTTGTTGATCGGAGCCGTGTGGCTCTGGATCAGAAAGCAGTCCGCGCCACGCGCCGACTCCTGGAAGCGGACGTAGATCTCACCGTTCGCGAAGTCGAAAGCCTTGGTCGGCACGAGACCGACACCCAGCTGATGTGCGACCTCTTCGGCCAGCTCGGGGTGGGCGCGGCCGGAGAAGAGCATCAGCTTCTTCTCGCCGGTCGTCTTGATCCCGGTCACAGCACTGTCTCCTCAGACGTGTTTCTCTGCCGCTGATCCGCCCGTCCCTGGTGCGGCGAGCCAGCCGAATCGTGTGCACGTATCACGGTACGCCGAGATTGACGCACCTGTTTCCGGTCAGCCCTCGGCGTCGACCTGCCTGCCCGCCTCCGCGGCAGCCTGCGCCGCCGCACTTCCCGGACGCTTACGAGCCACCCAACCCTCGATATTCCGCTGCTGGCCACGGGCCACAGCAAGCGAACCGGGCGGCACATCCTTGGTGATGACGGAGCCCGCCGCGGTGTACGCGCCGTCCCCGACTGTGACAGGAGCAACAAACATGTTGTCCGAGCCCGTCTTGCAGTGGGACCCGATCGTCGTGTGGTGCTTCGCCTCGCCGTCGTAGTTCACGAAGACGCTCGCGGCGCCGATGTTCGTGTACTCGCCGATCGTCGCGTCACCCACGTACGACAGGTGCGGAACCTTCGTGCCCTCGCCGATCGTGGCGTTCTTCATCTCCACGTACGTACCCGCCTTGGCCTTCAGACCGAGCTTCGTACCCGGGCGGAGATAGGCGTACGGGCCGACGGACGCCGACTCGCCGATCACCGCGCCCTCGGCCACCGTGTTGTCGACCCGGGCGCCCCTGCCGACGGTCGTGTCCCTCAGCCGGGTGTTCGGGCCGACCTCGGCGTCCTCCGCGACATGCGTGGCGCCCAGCAGCTGCGTACCCGGGTGGATCACCGCGTCCCGCTCGAACGTCACCGTCACGTCGACAAGCACCGACGCCGGATCGACGACCGTCACGCCGGCCATCATGGCCCGCTCCAGCAGCCGCTCGTTCAGCAGCCCGCGGGCCTCCGCGAGCTGCACACGGTTGTTGATGCCCAGGATCTCCCGGTGATCACCCGCGACCGAGGCCCCGACCCGGTGCCCCGCCTCGCGCAGGATCCCGAGCACATCGGTGAGGTACTCCTCGCCCTGGCTGTTGTCCGTACGCACCTTGCCCAGCGCATCCGCGAGCAGCTGCCCGTCGAACGCGAACACCCCGGAGTTGATCTCGCTGATCGCCCGCTCGGCCTCGGTCGCGTCCTTGTGCTCCACGATCGCGGTGACCGCACCCGTCGCCGCGTCCCGCACGATCCGGCCGTAGCCGGTGGAATCCGGGACCTCGGCCGTCAGCACGGTCACGGCATTCCCGTCGGCGGCGTGCGTCGCGGTGAGTGCCGCCAGCGTCTCACCGGAAAGAAGGGGAGTGTCTCCGCAGACGACCACCACGGTGCCCTCGGGTGCCCGCCCGAGCTCCTCGAGCGCCATACGGACGGCGTGCCCCGTCCCGTTCTGCTCGGCCTGGAACGCCGTGCGCGTACCGGCGTAGTGGGTGGCGAGATGCTCCTTGACCTGCTCACTCGCGTGACCGACGACCACGACCAGCTGCTCGGGCTCCAGCTCACGGGCGGCGGACACGACATGTCCGACGAGCGAGCGCCCGGCGATTTCATGCAGGACCTTGGGAGTCTTCGACTTCATGCGGGTGCCCTCACCCGCTGCGAGGACGACGACGGCGGCCGGGCGGTTGGCGCTCACGGGAATGCCCTTCGGCTTCGATGCTTCGGGTGGGGGACACCCGAAGGATACCGGCACGTTTCAGGGGTGAAATGAGGGCGGGTCCTGACCGTGGAGGTCAGGACCCGGAAAGCGACGGCTCCCCCGCCAGGACTCGAACCCGGACATAAGGCACCAAAAGCCTCAGTGCTGCCAATTACACCACAGGGGATGAAATCCAACGACAACGGACACTTGGTCAGTCCGCCGGACCGGCACCCAACACTATGCCGTACCAAGCCCCTTCCGTGCGACGGTAGAGATCGGCGCTCTGGGTGACGCGCTGCTCGTCCTGCGCGGCACGCACACGGGCGAGACCCGCGCGCACGAGTGCGCGCACAGTCGCCGGAAAATCGGTCGCGCGCTTCCGTAGGCTGGGAGACATGACCACAACGGGGGCACACCAGGACGCTGCGGGCGGGGACGCCCGGGCCTGGCTGTGGTGGGGGCGGCGGCGCAGTGTCGTGTTGGACGTCGGGCTCGCGCTCGTGTCCGCGGTGGAGTGTGCGCTGGAGGGGGTCCGGTTCGCGGACACGGCGGCGTTGCCGGTGGCGTTCGGGGTGGTCTTCGGGCTGATCGCCGGGTCGACGCTGGTGCTGCGGCGGCGGTGGCCGGTCGGTGTGGTGCTCGTCTCGATCGCGATCACGCCGGCCGAGATGGGTTTCCTGATGGGGATCGTCGGGCTCTACACGCTCGCGGCCTCGGAGGCGCCCCGTCGGATCATCGCCGCGTTGGCCGGGATGTCGCTGGTGGGGACGTTGATCGTCACCTTTGTGAGGACCCAGCAGGACGTGGTCTCCGCGGACTTCGATCCGGGGCCCTGGTACGTGCCGGTCGTGTCCGTCGTGATGTCGATCGGGCTGACCGCGCCGCCGTTGCTGCTCGGTCTGTATGTCGGGGCGCGGCGGCGGCTGATGGAGAGCTTGCGGGAGCGGGCCGACAGCCTGGAGCAGGAGTTGTCGCTGCTGGCGGACCGTGCGGAGCAGCGGGCGCAGTGGGCGCGTACGGAGGAGCGGACGCGGATCGCGCGCGAGATGCATGACGTGGTCGCGCACCGGGTGAGTCTGATGGTGGTGCATGCGGCGGCGTTGCAGGCGGTGGCGCTGAAGGATCCGCAGAAGGCGGTGCGGAACGCGGCGCTGGTCGGCGACATGGGCCGGCAGGCGTTGACGGAGCTGCGGGAGATGCTCGGGGTGCTGCGGGCCGGTGACGAGGTCGCGGCGAGGGCGGCGGAGCCGGTGCCGTTGGCGGCGGTCGGGGTGGCCGCGGCCGCTGCCGCCGCTGCGGCGGCGGGGGACGGTCCTTCGCTGGCGGATCTGGAGCCGCTGGTGGAGCAGTCCCGGCAGGCGGGGATGGCCGTGGAGCTGACGGTGCACGGCGAGATGCGGGTGTACCGGCCGGAGGTCGAGCAGACGGCCTTCCGGGTGGTGCAGGAGGCGTTGACGAACGTGCACAAGCATGCGGCGGGTGCGAAGACGTGGGTCCGGGTCGCTCATCGTGAGGCGGAGATCGCGATGCAGGTGGAGAACGGTCCGTCGGAGCGTGGTGCGGCGGATGCGGGTCTGCCGAGTGGGGGGAACGGTCTGGTGGGAATGCGGGAGCGGGTGTCGGCGCTGGGCGGGGTGTTCGTGTCGGGTCCGACGGACGCGGGTGGGTTCCGGGTCTCCGCGGTGCTGCCGATGGACGTGCCGGCGGCGTAGGGCCTGTCTCCCGGATCTTGCCGGGCTGTCTCAGGATGTCGTCAGTCGTGCCGGCTGGGCGCCGGTGACCAGTGTGATGAGGGCCTGGTCCAGGTCCGGGCCGAGGTACCAGTCGCCGGTGTGGTCGAGGCTGTAGACGCGGCCTTCGGCGTCGATGGCGAGGACGGCCTGGGCGTTGCCCTCTTCTCCGAGGGGGGCGATTTCGGTGTCGAGGGCTCGTCCGAGGTCGCCGAGGGTGCGGGCGAGGTGGAGTCCGGCGAGCGGGTCGAAGCGTACGGTTGTGGGCGCCGTCTGCCGGCCGGGGCCGGGTGGGGCGAGGAGGAGCGTGCCGAATTCGGCCCAGGCTTCGACCGCGGCGGGGAAGACGGCGTGCCGGTGGCCGCCGGGTGAGACGTGGGAGCGCAGGGCGTCGGCCCAGTGTTCGGCCTGTTTGATGTCCCAGCGGCCCGGCTGCCAGCCCGCGTCGCGCAGGGCGGCGTCGACGGCGACGGGGAAGCGGGTGGTGCTGAGGGGGTGGTCGGGCATGGGTGTGCGTTCAGCCGTTCTCGGTCTGGGTCGGGTCGACGGTACGGACGTTGAAGTGGGCGAGCATCGCCGTACAGGAGCGGCAGGGTGCGGCGTAGCTGCCGTGGAGGGGGTCGCCGTCCTCGCGGATGCGCCGGGCGGTGAGTTTGGCGTGTTTGAGGGAGCGGCGTACCTCGCCCTGGGTGAGGGGTTTGCGCTGCGCGCGTTTGGAGCGGGCGGCGTCGGTGGCGGTGACGTGGCGGGAGAGCAGGATCGCTTCGGGGCAGCGGCCGGTGAAGCGCTCCCGCTGGCCGCTGGTGAGGGTGTCGAGGAAGTCCTGGACGAGGGGGTGCAGCAGGGGTGGCTGGTCGCCCTTGGCGGCGGTGCAGGTGAGGGTTTCGCCGCGCACGGAGAGTGCTGCGGCCACGGTTGGCAGGATTCCGTCGCGGCGGAAGCGGAGTGCGGGCGGGCGGCCGTCGGCCTCCGCGCTGCTCCAGCTGAGCCTGGGGTCACCTGTTGTGCCTGATGGTGCCGTGTGCATCGTGCTGTTGTCCCTCCCGTGCCCGCGGCGTCAGCCGCTGATGGACACTGCCCCCGAGTTGCTGGGACAGCCTGCCAAATGGGGCGGCAGGTAAGGAAGCGGGGTGACTGAAACGTGCAGCTGTGTCGTGCTGCCTTCGGCTCAGGGTCACATGGGAGTGACGGTTCGTTACGGAAGTGGAGGGGCGGTACTCGCTGTTGCCGCACCGCATAGGCTGTGGTGAACCAGCCAGACGCAGCAGGGGGCAACCGCCATGACGACAGGTCGGCTCGGGCAGCAAGCCGCGCCACCGAACGCGGCCTACGCCGGGCAGGTCGTGCACTTCCCGGACCCGGTCAGGGCCGCTCGTCACCCCATGGGTGTACGAGTGGATGAGAACGGCTTTCCGGACTTCTCGCCGTATGCGCGTGCCGCCGCGGAGATCGCCGAACCCCCTGAGGGTTTCGGTGTCGACGAACTGCGGCTCACCGACTACGTATCGGCGAACGCGGCGCTGCACGCCGACGGTCATGAGCTGTGGGACACCATCCCGGCGGTGGCGACGCCGCACGGCTGGACGTGGCACCACGCCGCGGGCGGCCGCCGGCTGGAGCTGGTGCCGGTCGAGGTGAAGGCGCTGCTGCGCCATCACGGCGGTATGGCGACGACCGCGGTCGATCACGCCAAGCGGGGTACGCGTCCGCTGCAGGAGACCCGGCCCGCGCACTTCGGCCTGCCCAAGGGGGCGGTGTCGGTGACCGAGCAGCAACTGCTGGGTGTGGAGGAGGACTTGGGGTACCGTCTGCCGGGCGCGTACCGCTCCTTCCTGAAGGCGGCGGGCGGGTGCGCGCCGGTGGGGGCCGCGCTCGACGCGGAGTTGGGTCTGCTGGTCGACCAGCCGTTCTTCACGGTGCGTGAGGAGGCAGCGGTCAATGACCTCGTGTATGTCAACAAGTGTCTGCGGGACCATCTGACGAAGGACTATCTGGGCGTCGGTTTCGTCCAGGGCGGGCTGCTGGCGGTCAAGGTCCGGGGCGGCGATGTCGGTTCGGTGTGGTTCTGCGCGTACGACGACGCCCGCGACCGGGACGGCTGGACGGTCGCCGAGCGTGTGGAGCGGCTGTTGCTGCCGTGCGGCGAGGACTTCGACGTGTTCCTGTCCCGGCTGGCGGGCAATCCGCCCGAGCTGGAGACCGTGGCGAACCTGATGGTGGACGGCGGCTTCGCGCGCGCCGTTCCGGTGGGGGAGTGAGCTTCTCGATGGTGACCTTCGCGCAGGCGCAGGAGCGCGCGGAAGAGTGGGTCAACGGCGATGTGCCCGCGTATCAGCATCGTGAGGTGCGGGTGCGGGAGTTCGAGCTGGGCTTCGTGGTGTGGGCGGAGGACCGTGCTGGGGGTACCTCCCATGCCGAAGGCTATGGGGGAGGTCCGACGTCGGACGGCGGACGGCAGCGGCTGGTGATCGCCCGGGACAGCGGGGAGGCCACGCTGTGGCCGGGGTTGCCGGTGGGTGAGGTGATCCGTCGTTACGAGGAGGAGTACGGCACTCCGGACGTGGCGGCGGCGCCGGTCGTGGCGCAGCCGGAGCGGATCGATCTGAACCAGACGTCGTTCCTGCTGAGTCCGCCGGAGTGGCTGCAGGACGCGGCGGACAAGCTGGGCATTGCGGACCAGCGCACGGGTGCTGGTGCCGGTGCGAGCGCGGGTGCCGGTGAATCTCCGGCGGGCGCGGGCCCGGTGGCAGGCTCGCCGGCGGCGGCTTCGGCGGGTGCCGATGTGCCCGGTGGTGGTACCGCTGGTCGTGGCTCGCACGTCGGCGGTGATGCCTGGCCGGGCTCGGCGGCTCCCGCTTCCGCACCGACGCCCGAGGCCTCCCCGGCCCCGGCGGCCGGTGGCCCGTCGCAGGGTGTCCCGACCGCAGGCGCCGGCGCGGATTCCTCTCCCGCGGCTCCCGCACCTTCCGCGGGTCCCGCACCCTCCGTGCCTTCCGTACCTTCCGTGCCTGCGCCGTCGACGCCGGCGGCCGGCTGGCCTGCCGCCGGCGGTGGCGACTACGAGCCCACCGCCTCCGACGGGGTGCCCGCGGCGCCCGGGGAGGGGACTCCGTGGGCCGGGACCGACACGAATGCCCCGGCGGAGGACGGTTCCGTGCCGTTGCCGGCGACGGTGTTCGCTCCGCCGCTGGCCGGTTCGGACGAGGACGACACCCCGCCGCCGGCGGTGGGTGCGGACGCGCCGACCGCGCTGATGTCGGGCGGCAGCCAGCTGCCGCGTACCGCCGTTGCCCCCGCGCTCGACCCGCAGGTGCCAGGACCGCAGGTGCCGGGGCCGCAGCCGTCGGCCGGTGACATCGCCGACGCCGCGACCAGCAAGGCCGTGCTGCCGCCGCGTGCTTCGCGCGGCGGCGGTCCGACGACTCCGCCGCCGCCCGGCGCGCCCGGTGTCCCCGGCGCCCGGCCCGGCACCGGGCAGCCGCCGTCGGGCCCGGCGAGCACGCCGCCGCCCGGCGCTCCGGCGGGCGGGTACGTACCGACGCAGCTGGTCTCGCAGCTCGGCCCGGACGGACCGCAGCCGCCGCAGGCCCCGCCGGCCGCTCCCGGTACGCCGCCCGGCGGTGTGCATCACGCCGCGACGATGCTGGCGGGCCCGGGTCAGGTCGGTCCGGGTGCTCCCCAGCCGCCCGGTCCGCCGGGTGCTCCGAACGCTCCGCAGCCGCCCGGCCCTCCTGGTGCTCCTGGTGCTCCCGGTACGCCGCCCGGCGGTGTGCACCATGCTGCGACGATGCTGGCGGGCCCGGGTCAGGTCGGTCCGGCTGCGCCCCAGCCGCCCGGTCCGCCGGGTGCTCCGAACGCTCCGCAGCCGCCCGGCCCTCCTGGTGCTCCTGGTGCTCCCGGTACGCCGCCCGGCGGTGTGCACCATGCTGCGACGATGCTGGCCGGACCCGGCCAGGTCCCGCCGCCGCAGGCTCCGCAGCCTCCGGGTCCCCCGGGACCGGCACCGCAGGGACTGGCGCCGCAGGGACCGCCGCCCGCCTACGGCTATCCGCAGCAGCAGCCGCCGGCCGGTGTGCCGACCGTCGGCCCCGGCTACCAGGCTGTGCTGCGCTACCGCGCGCCCGACGGTTCCGAGCAGCAGCTCATCCGCCGCTCGGCGCCCGGCACGCCGCACCCGGAGTGGCAGATCTTCCATGAGCTGCGCGGGATGAACGTCCCCAACGACCAGGTGCTGGAGCTCCACACCGAGCTGGAGTCCTGTGAGCTGCCCGGTGGTTACTGCGCCCGGATGATCCGGGAGACCTGGCCGCAGGCGCGGATCACCAACATCGCCCCGTACGGCAAGGACCACGCCAGCCGGCAGGGTGGCATGCAGCAGCTCCTCACCCACCAGGGCGAGTTGCACCAGGTCGCGGACGGCCCGGCACGCCCCGCGCCGGTGCGTGCTCCGGTGCAGCCGGTGCAGCCGGCGTCGCCGGTGCCCCCGGAGGGCATCGCTCAGGAGCTGGCGGGGGCGTTCGGACCGCAGGGCATCTGCCGGTTCGACCAGCGGGCGGTGTCCCGTCAGGGCGTGCCGGAGGTGGTGGCGCGCACCCTGGTGTGGGCGGGTCTGCCGGCCGACTTCGGGCCGTTCTTCTGGGCGCAGCCGGCTCAGCCGGTGGTGCCGACCCTGGCCGAACTGGCCGCACAGCGGCAGGTCCAGCCGGCGTCGGACGCCGGTTCGTATCTGGTCGTGGGCAGCGACTTCGGCCGGGCGATCTGTGTCCAGTACGGCACGGCACAGATCGTGGCGGTGCCGGTGGAGGGCGGGCCCGGCGGGCAGCCGATGCCGCCGCAGTTCGTGAACAGCGGGCTGCCGGAGTTCACCCGCTGCCTGGCGCTGCTCGGCCGGATGTGGCGGCTGCGCTTCGGGCTCAACCCGGAGCAGGCGGGCCGCTGGACGGTCGACTTCCAGTCGCAGCTCGCGGCGCTCGATCCGGCGGCGCTGTCGTCGCCGGAGAGCTGGTGGTCGGTGCTTCTGGAGCAGATGTGGGACGGCCTGATCTGACCGCGGTACGTGCCCGGTCCTGACCCACGGAACCCGGCGTCCGCCCCGCACCCGGGGCGGACGCCGGGTCCCGCCGTCCCGGGCCCCGCGGTACGGACGGTGCTCGCGCCTCGTGCCTCCGACTCCCTTACGCCCTGCGGGCGTGGGGGACCCAGCGGGGCCTGGAAGCGTGCGGGTGCCCGTCGGCGCAGCCGGGCTGTCCGTCCTCGAACGCCGGACTGGCTTGTCGTGTGCCCGCTACCGCGGGTGGGCCCGGGGTGTCCGTCCTCGAACCGCCGGACGGGCTCTCACGGAGCCCGTCCGGCGACCGTGCCGGGGCGCGGGCGCGGCCCTGTTACCGAACGCCCTGCGACGGCGCCGGCGCGCCCGCCAGGATGGTGGGCTCGACCTCCTCGTAGCGCCGGCGTTGCGCCGCGGCTTCGCGGTGGGACAGGCGCGTGCCCAGCCAGCCCGCGAGGAAGCCTGCCGGGACCGAGACCAGGCCCGTCGTGGTGAACGGGAACCAGTTGAAGTCGTGGTCGGGGAAGACGGACTGCGGGGAGCCGGAGACCAGATTGGTGCCGGTCGTCAGGATGAGCACGGTGGCGGTGCCCACGATGAGGGTGCTGAGCAGGCCCGTACGCGTGTAGCCGCGCCAGAAGAGGCTGTAGACGAGCGCCGGGGCGACCGCGGACGCGCCGACGCAGAAGGACAGCGTGACCAGCGCCTGGAGGTTCCCGTCGCGGACGAGGGCCGCGACGGCGATCGCGACGAGGCCGACGCACGCCGCCGCACCGCGGGCCACGACCATCTCGGTCGAGTGCTTCAGTTTGGTCCTGCGCAGGCCGTGCGCGATCAGGTCGTGGGCCAGCGTGTTGGCGCAGGCGAGGGTGATCCCGGCGACCGAGGCGAGGAGGGTGAGGAAGACCGCCGTGGCCACGGCCGTGAACAGCAGACTCTCGAAAGTGGTGACGTCCGCTCCGAGGACGGCCTGGCTGACCATCAGGAGTGCTGTCTTGCCCTGCGGGTCGCCCGCGGTGAGGCCCTGGTGCCCGACGATCGCGGCCGCGCCGAAGCCGATCACGGCGAGCAGTAGGCAGGTCACGACGACGGTCGAGACCGCCCAGGACAACGAGCGGCGCACGGCGGTGGCGCTGCGCGAGGTGAACATGCGCATCGTGATGTGCGGCAGCACCGCGGCGCCGAGCACCACCGTCAGCTGCGCGCTGATCATGTCCAGTTCGCTGCCGCCGAACTGCAGTCCGGCGGTGAGGTACGCGTCTCCCAGACCGCTGCCCTTCTTGGCCGCGTCCAGCAGTGCGGGCACGCTGAAGTCGAAGCGGTTCAGGATGAGTACGGAGATGGCGGTGGCCGCGCCGAGCAGGACGACGGTCTTGACGATCTGGATGAAGGCGGTGCCCTTCATCCCGCCGATCGCCGCGTACGCGATCATCAGCACGCCGAGGAAGACGATGGACCCGGTCTTGAAGCCGTCCGCGTCGAAGCCGAGAACGATGGCGAGCAGATCGCCCGCGCCGGCGAGCTGGAAGATCACCAGCGGCAGCAGCGCGGCCAGGGTGACCGCGCACGCGGTGATCCGCACGGCGGGTCCGGGAGTGCGGCGGGTGAGGACGTCGCCCATGGTGAAGCGGCCTGCGTTCCGCAGTGGTTCGGCGAGCAGGAACATCATCAGGACCAGCGAGACCACGGTGCTCAGGGCGAGCGTCAGGCCGTCGTAGCCGACGAGCGCGATGACGCCGATGGTGGCGAGCACGGTCGACGCGGAGATGTAGTCGCCGGCGATGGCGAGGCCGCTCTGCACGGGGGAGAGCGAGCGGTAGCCGGTGTAGAACTCGCCCAGGTCGTCGCGATCGGGTCCGGTCATCACGCACAGCAGCAGCGTGACCGTGATGACGGCGATGAAGGCGACGAACGACATGGTCTGGGCGTCGGAGTCGAAGCCGGTCATGCGTGCATGCCTCCCGTCGGCTGCTGCCATCCGGCAGGCCCCGGACGACTCTGACGGCTCTGACGGGGTGCGACCGCCTCGGCCGCCTGTTCGGCGTGCTGCCGGATCGTCGCGGCGATCGGGTCGACGCGGTTGCGTGCGATCCGCTCGTACAGGGCGATCGCCGCGAGGGTCACGGGCAGGGTGAGGAGCCCCAGGAGCACTCCTGTGGTGAGGCCGCCGCTGATCTCGCCGGTCATCAGGTCCGGTGCGTAGCCGGAGAGGATGAGGAAGAGGGTGAAGTAGCCGAGCGCCGTGAGGGTCGCGACGCGGCGGAGCCTGCGGTAGCCCGAGCGGAGTCTGCCCAGATCGCCGTTCTCGGCGGGGGAGGGCGGCACCGGCGGCGGTGGTGCGTGCCAGGGCTGCCCCGCCGAGGGGGGCGGCTCGGGAAAGTAGTGGTCGTACGACATCGTGCGGCTCCTTGCGGGCCCTCGCGGACGGGCGGTGTCGCTGTGGGGGGAACCGCGAACGTTACTTGTCGGTAGAGGGTTGGCGTAAGGGGTTACCGACTGGGCGGTATGTCGTTTCGGCATCAGTCGGATCACATGTCGGTCCGCAGGTCGCGGGGTGCGGGACGCAGGTGGCCGGGCGCAGCCCGCAGGTCGCGCGCCCGGTCTCCGGGCGGCCCTTGCCCGGCCGGTGAGCAGCGCGTGCCCGCCGGCCGGTCGCCGGGGTTCGCGGCCCTCAGGACTCCGGCTTCTCCGTGATCACCGGGAACCTCCGCGGCGCCACGAACAGAAGGACGAGCAGCGCCAGTGCGGCCGCGCCCGCCGCGCCGACGTACACGTAGTCCACCGCCGTCGCCACGGCGCGCCGCAGATGGTCCTGCGGTGTGCCGTCGGCCAGGGCGTGGGCGACCGAGTCCAGATCGCCGGAGCCGCCGAGACGGTCGGTGAGCACCGCGTTGGCGAGCGCCCCGAAGAGCGCCGCGCCGACGCTCTGGCCGACCTGACGGCAGAACAGCACGGACGCGGTGGTCGTCCCGCGCTCGGCCCACGGCACGGTCGACTGGACGCCGATGAGCAGCGGCAGCTGGAAGAAGCCGAGCGCCGCGCCGAGCAGCAGCATGATCAGCGCCGGCTGCCAGGGTTCGCCCGGGTACGGCAGCAGCACCGGAAAGGCCAGCAGGATCAGCAGGGCCGCGGAGATGCCGATGACCGCCGTCCACCGGAAGCCGATGCGGTTGTAGACCCGGTTGGAGAACGCGGCGCTGACCGGCCAGCTCAGTGTCATCACGGACAGGACGAACCCGGCGGCGATCGGGCCGAGTCCGAGGACGGACTGGGCGTACGTGGGGAGGAACACGGTCGGCGCGACCATCAGCAGACCGAGTGCGCCGAGGGCCAGGTTCACCGCGGCTATGGTGCGCCGCCGCCACACCCACCCGGGGATGATCGGCTCTGCGGCCCGCCGTTCGATCAGGACCGTGACTCCCGCGCACACTGCGCTGCCCGCGAGGAGCCCGAGTGAGGGTGCGGAGGGCCAGGGCCAGGCCACCCCGCCCTGCACGAGGGCGGTGAGCAGCAGGGCGCCGGTGAGGAAGACGGCGAGGGCGCCGGGCCAGTCGACACGGGTGCGGGGGCCTCGTTCCCGTACCGGCTCCACGAGGTGACGGCCGATCAGCCAGAGGGCGACGGCCCCGACCGGCAGGTTGACGAGGAAGATCCAGCGCCAGTCGGCGTACGCGGCGAGCAGACCGCCCACCGCCGGGCCCGCGACCGCCGAGACCGCCCACACCGTGGACAGCTTGGACACGATCTTGGGGCGCTCCTTGAGCGGGTACAGATCGGCGGCGATCGTCTGGATCGTGCCCTGGAGCGCGCCGCCGCCCAGGCCCTGGATCACGCGGAAGGCGATGAGCGACGCCATGTTCCAGGCGGCCGCGCACAGCAGGGAGCCGACCAGGAAGAGGGCGATGCCCGCGATCAGGACGGGCTTGCGGCCGAAGGTGTCGGAGAGCTTTCCGTACACGGGGAGGGTGACCGTCACGGCGAGCAGATAGCCGGAGAACAGCCAGGAGAAGACGGAGAGCCCGCCCAGGTCGCCGACGATCTGCGGTACGGCGGTCGAGACGATCGTGCCGTCCAGGGCGGCCAGTGCCATGCCGAGCATCAGTGCGGCGACGACCGGTCCGCGGCGGCCGGTCGCGGATGCCGCGGATGCCGCGGGTGCCGCGGGTGCCGCGGGTGCCGCCCCCGCGGCCGCCCTGCCCCTGCCTGTGCCGGTAGGTCCGTCCCCCGTGCCGGTACGTCCCTCCCCGGTGCCCGTACTTCCCTCGTCCCTGCCCGTATGGCCTCCGCCCGGGCCCGTGTCGCCCCCGCTCATCAAAATCCCTTCCCTATGCACGTATCTCCGCCGGACACACCCTCTCACTAGCTCCTCCTGCGGCGGGAGGGGTCGGCCGGCACGGGGACGCGCGTAGGCCCGGGGGAGGAGACCCCTAGGGGGACCTCCCTACTTCTGCCCAGGGGTCGTTCGTCCCCCTGGAGGACGAGAGGCGCAGGGGCCCTTCTTTAGCTTGGTCTTACGCGGCGGACCGGACTTCACCGGCCGCCGTGGGGTGGGGAAAACCCCCGCTCAAGACTGTGCCGCGCCCCAGCGCGGCGGGACCGTTCCCGCCGCCAGACTCGAACCGCACGCGGCGCGCTCATCGCTGCTCTTCACCGAAACAGGAGACTTACCGTGACAACGGCTGTGACCATTCCCCGGCACGGGGGTACCGGAGGACGTACGGCCGTCGCCGCACGAGCGCGGCAGGTCGTCAAGGCCTACGGCTCCGGCGAGACGCGGGTCGTCGCGCTCGACCACGTCGACGTGGACATCATGCGCGGGCAGTTCACCGCGATCATGGGTCCGTCGGGCTCCGGCAAATCCACGCTCATGCACTGCCTGGCCGGACTCGACACCGTGAGCTCGGGCGAGATACACCTCGACGAGACCGAGATCACCCGGCTCAAGGACAAGAAGCTCACCCAGCTGCGCCGGGACCGGATCGGCTTCATCTTCCAGGCGTTCAACCTGCTGCCGACGCTCAACGCCATCGAGAACATCACGCTGCCGATGGACATCGCCGGCCGTAAGCCGGACGCCGGCTGGCTGAACCGGGTGGTGGAGACCGTCGGCCTCGCGGACCGGCTGAAGCACCGGCCCACCCAGCTCTCCGGCGGCCAGCAGCAGCGTGTCGCCGTGGCCCGCGCCCTGGCCGCCCGGCCCGAGATCATCTTCGGTGACGAGCCGACCGGAAACCTGGACTCGCGGGCCGGCGCCGAAGTGCTCGGCTTCCTGCGCAGGTCCGTCGACGAGCTCGGCCAGACCATCGTCATGGTCACCCACGACCCGGTGGCGGCCTCGTACGCCGACCGCGTCCTCTACCTCGCCGACGGCCGGATCGTGGACGAGATGTTCAACCCCACCGCGGACCAGGTCCTGGACCGCATGAAGGACTTCGACGCCCGCGGGCGGACGTCGTGACCGTCCTCAAGACCTCCCTGCGCAATTTCTTCGCCCACAAGGGACGCATGGCGCTCTCCGCCGTGGCCGTCCTGCTGTCGGTGGCGTTCGTGTCCGGCACGCTCGTCTTCACCGACACCATGAACACGACGTTCGACAAGCTCTTCGCGGCGACCGCGTCGGACGTCACGGTCAGCCCCAAGAACGCGGCGACGGACGACGAGATGCCGGAGACCGGCGTGCCCGAGACGCTGCCCGCGTCTCTCGTCACGAAGGTGGAGAAGGCCGAGGGCGTGAAGTCCGCCGAAGGCGCCGTCGTCTCCATGAGCGTGACCGTCGTCGACGCGGACAACAAGAACATGGGCTCCTCCACCGGCGCCCCGACGATCGCCGGCAACTGGACGCGGAACGACCTGCGTTCGATGGAGATCACCTCCGGCCACGCCCCGCGGGGCCCCACCGAGGTGATGGTCGACGCCGACACCGCCGAGAAGCACGGGCTGAAGCTCGGTGACGAGCTGCGCACCATCGCCGTCACCGGTGATCTCACGGCGAAGATCTCCGGCATCGCCTCCTTCAAGGTCACCAACCCGGGTGCGGCCGTCGTCTACTTCGACACCGCCACCGCCCAGCGCGAACTCCTCGGCAAGGCCGGTGCGTTCACTCATGTCGCCGTCACCGCGGCGCCCGGCATCAGCCACGAGCAGCTGAAGAAGAACGTGGCCGCGGCCGTCGAGGGGCCGTACAAGTTCCAGACCCAGCAGGAGGCGGCGGACGCCGGCCGTGAGGACATCGGCAGCTTCCTCGACGTCATGAAGTACGCGATGCTCGGCTTCGCCGGGATCGCCGTCCTCGTCGGCATCTTCCTCATCGTCAACACCTTCTCGATGCTGGTCGCCCAGCGCACCCGGGAGATCGGGCTGATGCGGGCCATCGGATCGAGCCGGAGGCAGATCAACCGCTCGGTGCTCGTCGAGGCGGTGCTGCTCGGCCTCGTCGGCTCCGTCGCCGGTGTCGCCGCCGGTGTCGGCCTCGCCGTCGGGCTGATGGAGCTCATGTCCTCGATGGGCATGGAACTGTCCACCCAGGACCTGACCGTGAAGTGGACGACCCCGGCGATCGGCCTCGTGCTCGGAGTCGTCGTCACCGTACTCGCCGCCTACATCCCGGCCCGCCGGGCCGGGAAGGTCTCGCCGATGGCCGCGCTGCGCGAGGCCGGCACACCGGCGGACGGCAGGGCAGGACTCGTCCGCGGCGTGGTCGGTGTGCTCCTCACCGGTGCGGGGGCGTTCGCGCTGTGGACCGCCACCCGGGCCGACAAGGCCGGCGAGGGTTCGAGCTGGCTCGGGCTCGGCGTCGTCCTCAGCCTCATCGGCTTCATCGTCGTCGGCCCGCTGCTCGCGGGCGGTGTGGTCCGGGTCATCAGCGCGCTCGTCCTGCGGATCTTCGGTCCGGTCGGGCGGATGGCCGAACGCAACGCCCTGCGCAACCCGCGCCGCACCGGCGCCACCGGCGCCGCCCTGATGATCGGACTCGCCCTGGTCGCCTGTCTGTCGGTGGTCGGCTCGTCCATGGTCGCCTCGGCGACGGAGGAGCTCGACAAGTCCGTCGGCGCCGACTTCATCGTCCAGTCGACCAACAACCAGGCGATCGTGCCGAAGGTGCAGCAAGCCCTGGAGAAGGCCCCGCACATCAGCCACGTCACCGAGTACAAGCAGTTCAGGACCAAGCTCACCACCCCGGACGGCAAGACCGAGGAGGAGCGGATCGTCGCCGCCGATCCGACGTACGCGCAGGATGTGCGCCGTGAGACCGTCGCGGGCGAGCTCTCGGCGGCGTACGGGAAGAACGCCATGTCCGTCGGCGACGGCTACGCCGAGCGGCACGGGGTGAAGGTCGGCGACGAGATCACGGTCGCCTTCACGGGCGGCGAGACGGCCAGGCTGAAGGTGGCCGCGATCACCTCCGACGACACCAATGTCGACAAGGGCGCGATGTACACCGGCATCGCGACCGCCGCGCAGTACGTCCCCGCCCCGAAGATGCCCAAGAACCGGATCATGTTCGCCTCGGCCGAGGACGGCAAGGAGAAGGAGGCGTACGCCTCGCTGAAGGCTGCGGTCGCCAAGTACCCGCAGTACAAGGTGCAGAACCAGACCGACTTCAAGCAGGACCTGAAGGACCAGGTCGGTCAGCTCCTGAACATCGTGTACGGGCTGCTGGCGCTTGCGATCATCGTGGCGGTCCTGGGCGTCGTGAACACCCTCGCCCTGTCGGTGGTCGAGCGCACCAGGGAGATCGGCCTGATGCGGGCGATCGGCCTGTCGCGGAGGCAGCTGCGCCGCATGATCCGTCTGGAGTCGGTGGTCATCGCCCTCTTCGGCGCCCTGCTCGGTCTCGGCCTGGGCATGGGCTGGGGCACGGCGGCGCAGAGGCTGCTGGCCCTGGAAGGCCTCGGCGTTCTGGAGATCCCCTGGCCGACGATCCTCACGGTCTTCGTCGGATCGGCGTTCGTGGGACTGTTCGCGGCTTTGGTCCCGGCCTTCCGGGCGGGCCGGATGAACGTGCTGAATGCCATCGCCACGGAATAGCGGCGGTGGTGACCGGGCCCCTGTGAGCACCTCGTGCCCACAGGGGCCCGTTGCGTTCCGTCTCCCTTCGGGAAAGGGAGTTGATGCTTCCGAGTTGCTCCGGCCATCGGAATCCGAGCTTTTCCTGAGGGTGCGTTCCAGGCTTCCGGAAGATCCTCAAAACCCCTTCTCTGTACGAATCTTGTGCGCTAATTTTCTTCCCGGAGCCGGCGGGTCCCGACCAGTTCGCCGGTCATTCGCAAATCGGGGAAAGGTTTACATGTGAATAAGGTTCAGGCTGCTTTCACCGGCGCTGTACTGGCCGGCGTCGTCGGCTTCGCCTCGGTGACTCCTGCGGTTGCTGCGCCCGCGCCCGCGGACGTGAAGACGGCGGACGTGACGACCGTGACCGGGTCTTCCGTCTCGCCGGAGGGAGAAGTCACCCCGCGTGTCGGGCATCAGGTGCGGCTCAACAAGCTCCGTGCCCTGACCGGCAAGGAGCAGTCCTCCCAGACGGAGTGGTTCAAGTACCTCGACCTCTACCAGCAGGGCTCGAACTACTACCGCTTCGAGTGGTCGACCGACGGCTGCTCCAACGTGACCTCCAAGCCGCTCGGATTCAATTTCTACTCCGCGTGCTGGCGGCACGACTTCGGCTACCGCAACCACAAGAAGCTGCGGGTGTTCAGCTCGGCGAACAAGCTGCGTATCGACCAGGCGTTCCTGAACGACATGAACCGGGTGTGCAATACCCAGTGGGGTCCCTACACGTCCGCGCAGCGCAAGGCCTGCCGTGGCGTCGCCACGAAGTACTACCAGGCGGTCAGGACCTTCGGCGAACTCCGCCCGTAGTCGTCCCGTAGCCTGGAAGCCAGGCCGGCCCGGCCCCGGGTGCGCACCTCCAGCGCACCCGGGGCCGGGCCATTCACGGGCGGCGCTCCAGGGGTACGTGCCCGCCCACGGCGGCCCTGACGGTGCAACGGGCCTCCGGGTGCAGCTGTTTCGCCCAGGGCGTGTTGCGGTCGCTCCCGCGGTACGTGGTCAGCGCTCGCCGGGGGTGGGGGAGCCGGTGGCGTAACCCGGCGGCGGGGCGCTGGGACTGACGGACCGACCGCCGTTCCACGGTGGCGTCGTGGGAGGCGCGGACGGCGTCGCCGGGGGCGGGACCGAGAACGACGGCGGCGCCGTCGGGGACACCGACGTGGGCGGCACGGTCGGGGTGGGGGGTGCGGGGGGCGCGGTCGGGGAGCCACTCGGGCTGCCCGGGGACGGCGCCGGGGACCTCCCGTTGCCCGAGTCGACGGGCACGGGCGGCGCGGCCGGAGCCGTGGGGCCGTCCGAGGTCAGCTGTACCGCGGCGACCGTGGCACCGCCCGCCAGCACGCACACCGCGCACGCGGCCGCCACGGCGGCCCTGCGGGCTCTGCGGCGCGCGCCCAGGGCGGATACGTGGGCGGCCGCGGCGGGCACGGCCCGGGCCCCGCCCGCCGCGGCCGCCCGCTTGAGTGCCGCCGACAGCGGGGCTTCCTGCTCGTCGAAGTCAGACACCGTGCTCCTCCGGCATGATCGACTCGATCGGGTCGATCGAATCGTCGAGATGGGGCGCGAGTGCGGCCCTCGCGCGGGACAGATGCGACTTCACGGTTCCGGCGGCTATGCCCGTCTCGGCCGCCACCTGCTCCACCGGCAGATCGCAGACGTAGTGCAGGACGGCCACCCGCCGCTGCCGCTCGGACAGCCGCCGCAGCGCCGCGACCAGCGCCACCGTGCCGGGATCCGGCTCCGGCGCGGCCGGAACCCGGCCCTCCTGATGCCGCCGCCAGGCCTCCGCCGACCGCCCGCGGCGACGCCACCGGCTGACCGCGAGCCGCCAGGCGACCGTCCTGATCCAGGCCTCGGGTCCGGCGTCGCGGCGCAGCTTCGAGCGCCGCCCCCAGGCCCGTACGAACGCCTCCTGGACGACGTCCTGCGCCTCATGGAGGTCCCCGGTCATCAGGTACACCTGCCCGACCAGCCGTTTCACGGAAAGCGCGTAGAACTCCTCGAACTCCTCGGTGGTCACTTCGCGGCTCCGTAGTACTGGTCGGCGGTGAGATCTCACGCGGTATACGCACCGGGGCAGCGCCCCGGTTTACCCGCGCACCGAAAATCCCGGCGGTTTACCCTGGAGACCCCCGGCCCTCCCCTGGTCTTCGACATGGGGGACCCCAGACGTGTCGGGCGGTTCGCGTTGCCCACCCCCTGCTCGCCCCCTCGGACTCCGGACGGAACCCCTTCATGAGCCTGCACGGTCTGCTCGACGCCGTCGTCAAGGACCCCGCCCTCGCCGAAGCGGTCCAAGCGGCCACGGACGGTAACCGGACGTATGTCGACCTGGTCGGCCCGCCGGCCGCGCGGCCCTTCGCGGTGGCCGCGCTGGCCCGGGAGGCCGGGCGGCCGGTGCTCGCCGTGACCGCGACCGGACGTGAGGCCGAGGATCTCGCGGCGGCGCTGCGCTCGCTGCTCGACCCGGACACGGTCGTCGAGTACCCGTCGTGGGAGACCCTGCCGCACGAGCGGCTCTCCCCCCGCTCCGACACCGTGGGCCGGCGGCTCGCCGTGCTGCGCCGCCTCGCCCACCCCAGCCAGGACGACCCCACCGCCGGTCCGGTCAGCGTCGTCGTCGCGCCCGTACGGTCCGTGCTGCAGCCGCAGGTGAAGGGCCTCGGGGACCTGGAGCCGGTAGCGCTGCGCACCGGACAGACCGCCGATCTGGAAGAGGTCGTGGACGGGCTCGCGGCCGCCGCGTACTCACGGGTGGAGCTGGTCGAGAAGCGCGGTGAGTTCGCGGTGCGCGGCGGCATACTCGATGTGTTCCCGCCGACCGAGGAGCATCCGCTCCGGATCGAGTTCTGGGGCGACGACGTCGAGGAGATCCGTTACTTCAAGGTCGCCGACCAGCGCTCCCTGGAGGTCGCCGAACACGGTCTGTGGGCGCCGCCGTGCCGTGAGCTGCTGCTCACGGACGAAGTACGGGAGCGGGCGGCGGCCCTCGCCGAAGCCCACCCCGAGCTCGGCGAACTGCTCGGCAGGATCGCCGAGGGCATCGCGGTCGAGGGCATGGAGTCCCTCGCCCCCGTCCTCGTGGACGACATGGAGCTGCTGCTCGACGCCCTCCCGGCGGGCTCGATGGCCGTGGTGTGCGACCCGGAGCGGGTGCGCACGCGGGCGGCGGATCTCGTCGCGACGAGTCAGGAGTTCCTGCAGGCCTCCTGGGCGGCGAGCGCGGGCGGGGGCAAGGCCCCGATCGACGTCGGCGCGGCCTCGCTGTGGGGCATCGCGGACATCCGGGACCGGGCGCGCGAGCTCGGGATGATGTGGTGGTCGGTGTCGCCGTTCGCGGCCGACGAGGCTCTGACGTCCGACGCCGACGCGGCGGGCGACCCCGACACGCTGAAGCTGGGCATGCACGCGCCGGAGATGTACCGCGGCGACACCGCCCGCGCCCTCGCCGACACCAAGGGCTGGCTCGCGGACGGCTGGCGCACGGTCTTCGTGACCGAGGGACACGGCCCCGCGGCCCGCACCGTCGAGGTCCTCGGCGGCGAGGGCATCGCGGCGCGTCTCGATGCCGATCTGGACGCGATCTCCCCGTCCGTCGTCCACGTCGCCACCGGCTCCATCGACTACGGCTTCATCGACCCCGGCCTCAGGATCGCCGTCCTGACCGAGACCGACCTGACCGGCCAGAAGGCCGCGGGCAAGGACGGCGCCCGGATGCCGACCCGGCGCCGCAAGCAGATCGACCCGCTCACCCTGGAGGTCGGCGACTACATCGTGCACGAGCAGCACGGCGTGGGCCGCTACCTGGAGATGGTGCAGCGCACCGTCCAGGGCGCGACCCGCGAGTATCTGCTCGTCGAGTACGCCCCGGCCAAGCGCGGCCAGCCCGGCGACCGCCTGTACATCCCCACCGACCAGCTGGAGCAGGTCACCAAGTACGTGGGCGGTGAGGCGCCGACGCTGCACCGGCTCGGCGGCGCGGACTGGACGAAGACGAAGGCGCGCGCGAAGAAGGCGGTCAAGGAGATCGCCGCGGATCTGATCAAGCTGTACAGCGCCCGGATGGCGGCGCCCGGCCACGCCTTCGGCACGGACACCCCCTGGCAGCGCGAACTTGAGGACGCCTTCCCGTACGTGGAGACGCCCGACCAGCTGTCGACCATCGCCGAGGTGAAGGAGGACATGGAGAAGTCGGTCCCCATGGACCGGCTGATCTGCGGCGACGTCGGCTACGGAAAGACGGAGATCGCGGTACGGGCGGCCTTCAAGGCCGTTCAGGACGGCAAGCAGGTCGCGGTCCTCGTCCCCACGACGCTGCTGGTCCAGCAGCACTACGGCACCTTCTCCGAGCGGTACTCCCAATTCCCGGTCGTGACCCGGGCGTTGTCCCGTTTCCAGTCCGACACGGAGGCGAAGGCGACGCTGGAGGGGCTGCGGGACGGTTCGGTCGACATCGTCATCGGCACGCACCGCCTCTTCTCCTCCGAGACCACGTTCAAGGACCTGGGCCTGGTCATCGTGGACGAGGAGCAGCGGTTCGGTGTCGAGCACAAGGAGCAGCTGAAGAAGCTCCGCGCGAACGTCGACGTCCTCACCATGTCCGCCACCCCCATCCCGCGTACGCTCGAAATGGCGGTCACCGGCATCCGCGAGATGTCCACGATCACGACGCCCCCGGAGGAGCGGCACCCGGTCCTCACCTTCGTCGGTCCGTACGAGGAGAAGCAGCTCGGCGCTGCCATCCGCCGTGAACTGCTGCGCGAGGGCCAGGTCTTCTACATCCACAACCGGGTGGAGTCGATCGACCGGGCCGCGGCCCGGCTGCGCGACATCGTGCCCGAGGCCCGCATCGCGACCGCCCACGGCCAGATGCCCGAGTCGCAACTCGAGCAGGTCGTGGTGGACTTCTGGGAGAAGAAGTTCGACGTGCTCGTCTCGACCACGATCGTCGAGTCCGGCATCGACATCTCCAACGCGAACACCCTGATCGTGGAGCGCGGCGACAACTTCGGTCTCTCGCAGCTGCACCAGCTGCGCGGCCGTGTGGGCCGTGGCCGCGAGCGCGGCTACGCCTATTTCCTCTACCCGCCGGAGAAGCCGCTCACCGAGACCGCCCACGAGCGGCTCGCGACGATCGCCCAGCACACCGAGATGGGCGCGGGCATGTATGTCGCGATGAAGGACCTGGAGATCCGCGGCGCGGGCAATCTGCTCGGCGGCGAGCAGTCGGGCCATATCGCGGGCGTCGGCTTCGACCTGTACATCCGCATGGTGGGCGAGGCGGTCGCCGACTACCGCGCCGCGGTCGAGGGCGGCGTGTCCCCGGACGAGCAGCCCCCGCTCGAGGTCAAGATCGAGCTTCCCGTCGACGCGCACGTCCCGCACGACTACGCGCCGGGCGAGCGGCTGCGCCTGCAGGCCTACCGGGCGATCGCGTCCGCCAACTCGGAGGAGGACATCAGGGCCGTACGGGAGGAGCTCACCGACCGCTACGGCAAGCTGCCGGAGCCGGTCGAGAACCTGCTGCTGGTGGCCGGTCTGCGGATGCTCGCACGGGCGTGCGGGGTCGGCGAGATCGTCCTCCAGGGTCCGAACATCCGCTTCGCGCCGGTGGAGTTGAGGGAGTCGCAGGAGCTGCGGCTGAAGCGGCTCCATCCGCGCTCGGTCATCAAGCCGGCGGTGCACCAGGTGCTGGTGCCGCGCCCGACGACGGGCAAGATCGGCGGCAAGCCGGTGGTGGGCCGGGAGCTGCTCGCGTGGACGGGCGAGTTCCTGACGACGATCCTGGGGTCATGACGACACGCTTCAGCACGATGAGGGTCGACGAGGCAGCAGAAGTCACGGCACCGGACGGTGCGGCGGTGCGGCCGCTGTGCGTTCTGCCGGGGGCCGCGAGTTTCGCGCAGTTCGAACTCGCGCCGGGGCAGGTGTCCAAGGCGGTGTCCCACGCCACCGTCCAGGAGGTCTGGTACGTCATATCCGGAGGCGGTGAGATGTGGCGGAGCCAGGACGGCCGTGAGGAGATCACCTCGCTCGGGTCCGGCATCTGTCTGACCATTCCCCTGGGCACGTCGTTCCAGTTCAGGGCCGGGCAGGACGGACTGCGAGTCGTTGCGGCAACGGTCCCGCCATGGCCGTCGGACAGCCCGGACGAGGCCAGGCCGGAACAGGGCCGCTGGTGACATCGTCCTGCGGGCCGTTCGACGCCGGCTGAAGCGCCCACCACCGTGCGCGGCGGCGCCGCTGAGGCATGCGGATGAGGGCTCCCGCTCTGCCTCCGTGAGCCCGAACGTCGGGCCGCGGGGGTCGACCGTCGGGCCGCGGGGGTCGACCGCCCGGCCCCGTCATCCGGATGTTCTCGCGCGCCGCCCCTCCGGACCGAACATGGTCCGGGTCAGCGACCGGAAGGTCTCCTCTGCGTCCCGCCCGTCCAGCGGGCCGTCCAGGTTGTGGGAGAGCAGCAGCGTCGCGAAGCCGTGCGCCATCGACCAGGCCGCGATGAAGCCGGTGGCCGGGTCGTCGCCGTAGCCCTCCACCGCCGCACGGAGCCGGTTCCGCGTCCGCTCGCGCGCCGCGCGGAGCTCCTGGTCGTCGGGACGCAGGAGTTCCGGGCGGAACATGACCTGGAAGTGCGCCGGGTGCGCGGTGGCGAAGCGTACGTACCGGACGCCCAGGTCGCGCAGGTCCTTCGCCTCGCCGAGGGTGGCGGACAGGAGGCCGTAGCCCTCGGCCGCGATGGCGGTGAGCAGGCCCGCGCGGTCCTTGAAGTGGTGCGCGGGCGCGGCATGGGAGACGCCCGCGCGGCGGGCCAGGTCGCGCAGGGACAGGGCCGCCGGCCCTTCGGCAGCGCTCGGCTACGACACCGGCGAGCGCTGGCCGAGCTACTTCGCCCTGCGGGCGGCGCCCCTCGGCGCCCCCGGCGCCCGTCAGGTGGCTTCCGCGTTCTACAGCTTCAGCCCGCGCAAGATCGCCGAGCACATCCCCGCCGCCTGGGACGTCGCCGCACCGGACAGGGTGCTGGCGGCCCGGACGCGCGGCGTCGACCGGGCGTACCGCACGCTCATCGGTGACCGGACGGGCGGTCCCGATCTCGCCGAGGCCGCCGTGCTCGCCCGCCGGGCGGCCGAGGCCGTGCACACCGAGGGCCGCCCGCTCGCCGCCGCCAATGCCGCGCTGCCCTGGCCCGAGGAGCCGCACCTCGTGCTGTGGCAGGCCGCGACGATCCTGCGCGAGCACCGCGGCGCCGGCCGAGGTCTTCACCAGTCGCGGCTGGAGTGGGCACGAGTGGGCCGCCGCCCGTGAACGGCTCGTCGCACGGGGGCTGCTGGACGCCGACGGCGCCGCGACCGACGCGGGCCGCGCCCTGCGCGCCGAGGTCGAGCGCCGCACCGACGAACTGGCCGCCGCCCCCTGGCAGGCGCTCGGCGCCGAGGACACCGCCCGGCTCGCCGACCTCCTCGGCCCGCTCTGGCTTGAGGTCGTCGGCTCAGGAATGCTGCCCCGCGAGACCACGCTCGGCATCGGCAAGGTCTGACGCCACCCAGGGCCCTACGATCCTTGCGTGCCCGACTCGATACGTACGCCGCGCGCCGTCCTGACCGCCGTCGCCCTGGTCTCCGCCCTCCTCACAGGCTGCACACCGGGCGACGGTGGCGGCGACTCTCCGGGCCACGGCAACGCCCGTGGCCCGTCTGCCGGTCGCGCGGTCAGCCCGCTCGACAACCCGGAGGGTACGAAGCCGGGTCTCTCGCCGCTCGCGTCCGAGACGGACAGGGCAGCGGCCAGGAAGCTGATCGAGGCGGTGGCGACGAAGGGCCGCGGCCCGAAAACGGGGTACTCGCGACGGGAGTTCGGGTACGCGTGGATGGACACGGCCGACGGTGTCCCCCTCGCGAGGAACGGGTGTGACACTCGAAACGATCTCATTCGTCGCGATGGTCAGAAGCTTCGTTTCCGAACCGGCTCCGACTGTGTGGTCACCGCCATGACACTGCACGACCCGTACACCGGGACGACCATCGAGTGGCGCAAGCAGCAGGCCTCCGAGGTGCAGATAGACCACGTGGTGCCGCTGTCGTACAGCTGGCAGATGGGTTCGTCGCGCTGGCCGAAGAGCAAGCGCGAGCAGCTCGCCAACGACGTGCTCAATCTGATCCCGGTCCAGGGCCGGGCCAATTCTGCCAAGGGTGATTCCGGACCGGCGTCATGGCTACCTCCGGACAAGCGGATCAGGTGCTCCTACGTGGTCCGCTTCGCACAGGTTGCCCTCAAGTACGACCTCGCGGTGACGACGGCGGACAAGGCGATGATGCTGAAGCAGTGCGAAGAGGTGACGCGGGGCGGGGAGTCTAACTGATCATTTCAGAATGAGGTTCTGAGTCGTCGCAGACCCACGGCTGCCGGCTCGGCTGGCCCGAACAGTGGCGGGCCGCACTGCGCTCGTTGAGGCGCCACCCGGTGGCCGATGTACGGGACAGGGCGCTGGCGGTGACCGTCCAGCACGAATGAGATGGGATGCGAAGGGGAGTGGGCGCCGCTCGACCCGTTGCCGGTGGACGGACCGGCCAACAGCGCCAGGAGCGACTCGGGACCCGCTGCTCAGGGCGGGGACCCCAGGGCCCGCAGGACGGGCGTCAGGCCGCGGACCGCAGGTCCTGACGCACGGTCATCGCGTTGAGGCGGATCGTGTACGGCGCGGTGTCCTCGACGCTCAGGGAGCGGACCTTGCCCTTCTCCAGCGCGAAGGTCACATCGATGCAGAACGCCATGGCGTAGAGGAAGCCCTCGGTCTCCTCGCCCTGCAGTGCGAACAGCAGGTTGTAGAAGTAGCTCGTGCTGCCGTCCCCGCTGTCCTGGCGGAAGGCGAAGTGCGGTGCGTCCTCCTGTTCGTCCAGGCCGGTGAAGGCGCGGGTGAGCGCGTGCTCGACCTTCTCCCAGAAGGCCGGATTGGTGAACGGTTGTGAGAGTGCCTGGCGTACGGACTCCTTGAGCGACAGGACGATGACGGAGACCGGTGTCGTCTCCTGGAGGCCGAACGCGGGGACGATCTTGACGAGGGAAGTGGCGGGGAGAGTGCCCGCCGCCTTCCGTACGTTCCCGAAGTCGAAGGCCCCGGCGGCCGGATCGATCGCCCGATGGAACGTGTCCTCGATCGCCTGCACCTGGTCCGTGCAGGACGGTTCCACTTCGGCGACCCTCCTGAATCTGCTCTTCCCCATGATGGGCAGGTCGGCCATGCGTGCTCCTCGATGTGTCAGCGGTGATCACTCAGGTCGGAGCCAGTATGGCCAGGGCCGAAAGCGCTTGGGGGGACGGGCGGTCCGTCGCTGGTGCCCCTCCCGGCAAACATTTCCGGTCGCGGCAGTAGCCTGCGCCGCATGGACACGGACCGTACCCCGGAACTGACGATCACCACCCTCGCCGAGCGCCCCGAACTGCGGGACCCCATGTGGCGGATGCTCGACACCTGGCCGGAGTTCATCCTGGCCGACCCCGTGGGCTGGGCGAACATGGGCCGCATCGTCGCCGAGCTGCCCGAGTTCGTCCTGGTTGCGACCGACCCCGAAGGCGTCGTCGTGGCCCGGGGGTTCAGTGTGCCGTTCGAGCTGGACGTGGACGGGCGGCGGGAGCTGCCGGACACCGGCTGGGACCAGGCGCTGCTGTGGGCCTTCCACGACCTGCGGCACGGCCGGACGCCGGACACCGTGAGCGCGATCGAGATCACCGTGACGTCGGGCATGCTGGGCCGCGGGATCTCCGCGCGGATGGTCGCAGCGATGCGGGACAACGCCCGCGCGCGCGGTTTCAAGGAGCTCGTCGCCCCGATCCGGCCGAGCGCCAAGAACCTCGAGCCGGAGGCGCCGATGGCCGAGTACGCCTTCCGTACCCGCGACGCGGACGGGCTTCCGCACGACCCGTGGCTGCGCGTGCATGTCCGCGCGGGCGCCACGATCGAGGCGGTCGCCCCGGCCTCCATGACGGTCTCCGGCTCCCTGGAGCAGTGGCGCGGATGGACCGGGCTGCCGTTCGACACGGACGGGCCGGTGATAGTGCCCGGAGCCCTGGTCCCGGTGCAGTGCTCCACCCGGCACGGGTACGCCGTGTACGTCGAGCCCAATGTGTGGGTGCGGCACCAGCTCTGACGTACGGGTCGAGGCGCCCCGGGGCGGACGGCATGCAGGAGGGGATGTACCGTACGGCTTCCCGTCTGTCGTGTACGTGTGCGAGCCATGCGTACGCACGCTCCCCGAGAGGTAGCCGATCGTGAAGCCCGACGTCGCCGCCGTGAGTGCGGTTCAACCGACGAGCGGAGCCGTGCCCGGATTGTTTCCCAGGGTCCTGCTGGCGGCGGTGCCGGTGGTGAGCCTCGGGATGCTGGGCGCGGTTCCTTCGTACGTCATCGCCGCTCGACGGGGGACCCGTGCCGACTGGGCGGCCGTGGCCGTCTTCACCGCCGCCACCGTCGGCTGGCTGCTGCAGGCCGTGCTCACTCCGGTTCAGACCCATGGCTGGCAGTTCGCCGCGGACTTCCTGCTGCTGGGCCTCGCCACGGTCGGCGCCTCGCTCCACTGCCTGCTCGTCAGACCGCCGGCGGGTGAGACCCGATGAAGACCCGGCGTACCTGGCGTACCACTGCGAAGACCTCCGGTTCCGGCGTCGGTGCGCGCATCGGCCGGTGGCTGGCCGCCGCGCCCGGCCTGCTGCGCGGCCGCGCGGCCTGGGCGGCGGGCAGCGCCGCCGTGATCGTGCTCGGGCTGGTCGGCGTCTGGCTGTTCGCCGGCGATGAGGAGTCCGGGCCGCCCGACCCCAGGGCCCGCCAGTACAAGGAATTCGACGCCTGTCTGCTGACGGGGGAGAAGGGCATTGCGGCCGGTACGCCGGCCGCACCGGTGTGGGAGGGCATGCAGCAGGCTTCCCTGGAGACCCGGGCCCGGGTCAACTACGTGCCGGTCATGGGGCCGCAGTCGACGGAGAACGCCCGTCCGTTCTTCAACAGCCTCGTCCAGCGTCAGTGCGATGTCGTGCTGGCGGTCGGCGCGCCTCAGGTGGAGGTCACCAGGGCCGGGGCGAACCAGCACCCCAAGGTGCGCTTCGTCGTGGTCGACGGAGCGTCGGGCGCGGCTGCCGGCTCCGGAACGGCTGCCGAAAAGAGCGGGAACCTCACGGTGGCGAAGCAGGGTGACGGGCTCAAGTCATCGGTGGCGGACGTCATCAGACAGGCCGTCAAAGCATCGGAATCATGACAAGCAAGCAACGGGTTCCATTCGGAAGGTAAAGATCAGCTAAAGAGGCCGATCTTGAGTGGAACTCTTGTGCGGTCATCGGGCAGGCTCACGAAGCTTTTGTAGGCTTCGTGTAAGTAAAGGCTTGCCCATGCGCGTTCGCTGGGTCCGCAGCCCTCGCTTGTTCCCGCCGGGTCGTACCGGCAGACGCAGAGCGAGGGCTACGGCTCTATCTGTCCTTGTTTCCTTCTCCTTCATGCTCACCACGGAGACAGCCGCGGCCACCGGGGCCACGCTGCCGGCGCTGAGCATGCCCGAACTGTCCCTCTCCGGCCTGTGGGACTGGGCCAACAAGTCCCCGCTGGACACCCCCGACCAGCAGAACGGCACCGCGAGGGGCAAGAGCCACGTCGCCTCCTCCGACGCCACCAGCGCCGACGGCGGCTCCGGCCGTAAGCCCGGAAAGGGCAAGGGGGAACTCGACGCGTACAAGCGCGCCGAGGACCGGACCAGTACGTCCACGACCGGCAAGGCCGCCGGCACGGCGAAGAGCTTCGACGCCAGGACCAGCAAGCGGGACGCCAAGAAGTCCACGGCGACGTCGGACTACTACGTCAACGCCGACGGATCCACCACCATTCGGCACTATTCGGGCCGAACCAACTTCAAGGGTGACGACGGCACATGGAAGCCGATCGACACCGAGCTGGTCAAGGACAAGGACGGCAGACTTCAGGAGCGCGCCAACTCGCTCGACGTCGAGTTCGCCCCGAACGCCGCCGACCAGCAGCTCGTCTCCGTCGACTTCGGCGACGGCCGTAGCCTCGCGTACGCGCTCCGCGGCTCCGCGAAGGCGACGCCCACCGTCGCCGCCGACGGCACCGTCACCTACCCCGGTGTGCTGCCCGAGACCGATGTGCAGCTCGTGCCGCTCGCCGAGGGCCTCAAGGAGAACGTCGTCCTGCACAGCAAGGACGCCGCCAACTCCTGGGTCTTCCCGCTCGACGTCAAGGGCCTCACGCCCCGCGTCGCGGCCGACGGCGACGTGGAGTTCACCGACGCCGACGGCAAGGTGGTCGCCAACATCCCCCATGCCTACATGGAGGACTCGAAGATCGACCGGCGCTCCGGCGACGCCGCGCAGTCCAGGGCCGTCAGCTACGAGCTGATCACCGTGGACGGCGAGCCGGCGCTGCGGCTGACCGCCGACCGGGAGTGGCTGGACGCCCCCGAGCGGGTCTACCCGGTCACCGTCGACCCGACCATCGTGGCGAGCAACTCGACGTACACGCAGAACACGATCTCCGGTGACCACTCCACCGAGAACCAGATCAAGATCGGTTCGTACGACTCGGGCACCAACAAGGCGAACTCCTTCCTGCAGTTCTCCTCGCTCGGCACCACGCTCGCCGGGCAGAAGGTCTCCGCGGCGACCCTCAACGTCTGGGCGCTCTGGTCCGCGACCTGCACCGCGGAGGACTTCTCGGTCCACCCGGTGACCCAGTCCTGGACCCCGACCGGCGTGACCAGCTACCCCGGGCCCACGTACGGAGCGGCCATCGGCTCGGCCACGCCCGCGCCGGGCGCCTCCTGCACCAACACCAGCGGCAGTACCGGCGTCGGTGTGAAGATGCCGGTGACGCTCGGCACGAGCTGGTTCACCCAGGTCGCCACCGGCGGTGCCAACTACGGTCTCGCGATCACCGCGCCGACCTCGGACGGGCTGCACTGGAAGAAGTTCCACTCGGACAACTCGGCGACCGCGGGCTGGCGCCCGTCGCTGGACCTGACCTACGCGCCGAACACCAAGCCGCAGGTCAACGCCCAGTACCCGCCGGAGAACTTCCAGGCCAACACCCTTCAGCCCGAGCTGCTCGTCTACGCGAGCGACGCCGACAAGTGGCCGCAGACGGCGCTGACGTACACCTACGAGGTGTACGACGCCGACAGCGAGGGCACCACTCCGGTCGCCACCTCCGGTGCGCTCACGAAGAGCAACTGGAAGATACCCGCGGGCAAGCTGAAGTGGAGCAAGAACTACCTGTGGTACGTCGGCGTCAGCGACGGCTACGAGGAAGTGACGTACTCCAGCCGCTTCACCACCGCCGTGCCGCAGCCGCCGGTCACCTCGGGCCTGGCCATGAACACCGACGGCCACGAGTTCGACCCCAGTGACGGCAACTACACCACCGAGGACACCGACGCCGACGTGGAGGTGGTCGGCCCCTCGCTGGAGATCGACCGCTCCTACAACAGCCTCGACCCACGCGTCGACAGTGCCTTCGGAGCCGGCTGGTCGACGGTCGTCGACATGAAGGCCGCCGAGGTCAAGGACGGCGCGGGCACGGTCACCAGTGTTGTGATCACCTACCCGGGCGGTGAGCAGGTCGCCTTCGGCCGCAACACCGACGGCACGTTCGTGCCCCCGCTCGGCCGGTACGCCCGGCTCCAGGCCGTGACCGGCGGATACGCGCTGACGGACAAGGACTTCACGGAATACGCCTTCAAGCAGGCGACCGCGAAGGCCGGCACGTACGCGATATCCAGCATCAAGGACTACGCGGGCCGCACGGAGACGTTCACCTACGACACGGACAAGCGGCTGTCGAAGATCACCAACGACACGTCCAAGCGGTCCCTGACCTTCGCCTGGGCGCCGCAGACCGGAGGCACCTACCACGTCTCGACGGTCAAGACCGATCCGGCCACCCCGGGTGACACGACCACGGAGCAGCTCTGGACGTACGGTTACTCGGGCGACCAGCTCACGTCGGTCTGCCCGCCCGGCGACCCGACCAAGTGCACGACGTACACCTACGCCACCGGCAACCACTACCGCACCACGGTGCTGGACGCCGACCCGTTCGCGTACTGGCGGCTCGGTGAGACGTCCGGCACGGTCGCGAAGGACACGATCGACACCAACCAGGGCAAGTACAACGGCACGTACCGCAATGTGACCCTGGGCAGCTCGTCCGTCCTCGCCGGCTCCACGCAGAAGACGGCCACCTTCAACGGCACCACCTCGTACGTCGAGATGCCGAGCGCCCCCGGCGCCACGCCGTCGTACATGACGGTGTCCCTGTGGTTCAAGACGACCACGGCCGGCGGTGTCCTCTTCTACTACGGTGACAAGCCGCTGAGCGACCCCAACCCGGTCGCCAACACGACGAAGAACACCCCCGCGGTGTACGTGGGCATGGACGGCAAGCTGCGCGGCTGCCTGGCCATGTCGCCCGGCTGCATGTCGACGATCACGTCCGGCGCCACCGTAACCGACGGTCAGTGGCACAACGCGGTGCTCACGGGTGTGGCCAACAGCCAGACCCTGTACCTCGACGGTGTCTCCCAGGGCAACCTCCCCGGCACGATCAACGACTGGGTGCAGCCCTACATCTCGCTCGGCGCCGGTGTGAACACCGACGGCTGGCCGTCCATGAACCCGAACGACCAGCTCGGGCACTACACGGGCCAGATGGCCGAGGTCGCCATCTACTCCGAGCCGCTCGACCCCTCGGTGATCACCACGCAGTACCAGGCCGCCAAGCGGTCCGCGGGCCTGCTCAACAAGATCACCACACCGGGCCTGAAGACCCAGGCGTCGGTCGTCTACGGCACCACCGACGACCTGGTCCTGCAGGCCACGGACGGCGACGGCGGCACCTGGAAGCTCAACCCGGCCACCGTCACCGGCTCCTCACAGGTGTACCGGTCGGCCGTGATGGGCTCCGCCCCGGGCGGCTACTGGCGCCTGGACGACACCCTCGGCGCACCGCAGGCGGCCAACGAACTCAACACCGGCTTCGGTACGTACAACACCGTCACGCAGGGTGTGGCGGGTCCGTTCGGCGCGGGCGATGTGACGGCGGCGCAGTTCAACGGGACGTCGTCGTACGCGGAGATCCCGTTCAACCCGTGGCACGGATCGGGAGAGCGCGCCGTCGAGCTGTGGTTCAAGACCAGTTCGCCCGGCGTGATCCTTTCCGACCAGTCGCAGCTGCCGACCGGCGCCACGCCGACCGGCTCGTGGAACCCGCTGCTGTACGTGGGTGCCGACGGAAAGCTGCACGGTCACTGGTGGAGCGTCTCCGGATCCGGCAGCACCGCCTTCGGTTCCACCGGCGCCGTCAACGACAACAGGTGGCACCACGCGGTCCTGTCGGCCTCCGGCACGACCCAGACCCTGTACGTCGACGGAGTCAAGCAGGCCGACTACAGCGGTGCCGCGAAGGACCAGTCCAACACGCGCACCTTCATCGGCGCGGGCTTCGGCAAGTACTGGTACCAGTCGCCCGGTGACGTGAGCTTCTTCAACGGCTCCATCGCCGAGGTCGCCGCGTACGGCCACCCGCTGTCCGCCGACGAGGTCGAGCAGCACTGGTCGGCGTACAAGGCGTCCTCCGGTGTCGCACCGGTGCGCACGGTCACGCTCACCGACCCCACCGACAAGACGCTGAAGTACGTGTACGACGCGGAGATGGGTAACCGTCTGCTGGCCGCGATCGACACCAACGGCAAGCGGACGACGTACGGCTACGACACGGCGGGCTTCCAGCACACCGTGACCGACGCCAACGGCAACCGCAGCATCACCGGCCACGACATCCGCGGCAACACGGTCTCCCAGACCGACTGCCAGGACACCGCGGCCAACAAGTGCGCCACCGAGTACTACACGTACTACCCGGACGCGACCACGGCGTTTCCGACGATGGACCCCCGGAACGACCTGCTCCTCACCGAGCGGGACGCCCGTTCCTCGGGCCCGACGGACAACGCCTATCTGACCAGCTACAGCTACGACACGGGCGGCAACCTCCTCTCGGTGACCACCCCGCCGGTGGCCGGTCATCCGAACGGACGGACCGCTTCCACCACCTACACCACCACCGCCACCCCGGCGGCGGAGGGCGGCACGGCGAAGGCGCCGGCCGGTCTGGTGGACACGGTGACCACGGCGGGCGGCAAGACAACGAAGAACGTCTACTTCGCCAACGGTGACCTCGCCGAGATCACCGACGCCAACGGCGCCAAGGTGAAGTACACGTACGACGCGCTCGGCCGGAAGATCACCGAGACCGAGGTATCGGACGCCCAGCCCAGCGGGCTGACGACCACGTTCACCTACGACAAGAACGACCAGGTCGCCACCGAGACCAGCCCCGCGGTCACCAACCGCGTGACGGGTGCGGTGCACCAGGCCAAGTCGACCACGGTCTTCGACGCAGACGGTAACGTCACGTCGCAGACCGTCGCGGACCTCACCGGCGGTGACGCCTCGCGTGTCACGTCGATGACGTACGACGCGTACAACCGCGTGGCGACGAGGACGGACCCGGGCGGCGACACCACGTCGTTCGAGTACGACGTCTACGGCAACAAGGTCAAGGAGACCGACCCCGAGGGGACCGTCAACACCTACACCTTCGACGCCGAAGGCCGTCCGCTCACCACCAACCTGCTGAATTACACCGGCGACCCGCACAACCCGTCCCCGCCGACGACGCTGGTCCAGGAGTCGCGGGCGTACGACCCGGCGGGCCGGCTCGCGTCGGTCACCGACGCGATGGGCTGGGTGACGGCGTACACCTACACCGACGACGGTCTGTCGGCGAGCGTGGTGCGCAAGGACCCGGCGAACGGCAAGCAGTTCACCGAGCAGTCCAACGAGTACGACATGGCCGGGAACCTGATCAAGCAGGTGACCAACGACGGTCTGACGACGAGCACCTTCGCGGTGGACGCGTCCGACCGCGTCACGTCGTCCGTGCTCGACCCGGCCGGTGTGAACCGCACCACGAAGGTCTCGTACGACCCGGACGACAATGTGCTGTCCGAGACGGAGACCGACCCGTCGACCGGTGAGGTCAGCACGTCGGACACGACGTACGACAACCTCGGCAACGTCACGGGTGTGACGGCGCACGACGGCACCACCGCTCCGGTGGCACGTTGGAAGCTCGACGAGACCAGCGGCCTGACGGCCGACGACTCCTCGGGCGGCAACCGCAAGGTCACTCTCGGCAGCGCGGTCACCCGCTCCACCGAGAAGGGCGGCTCGGCGGTCTTCAACGGGACGGCGAACGCTTACGGCACGACGGACGGCTCCGCGGTCGACACCGGCGGCAGCTTCACCGTCTCGGCGTGGGTCAAGCTGAACTCGACCTCGTCCAACTACACGGCGGTCGGCCAGGACGGCACCTACCACTCGGGCTTCTACCTGGGCTATGTCCAGTCGGCGAACAAGTGGGCCATCCGCTTCCCGACCCGTGACGACGCCTCCGGCGCGCTCGGGGACCAGCTGGTGTACTCCACCGCTGCCCCGGTGACCGGCCAGTGGACCCATCTGACGTCGGTCTACGACCAGTCGACCGGCAAGATCTCGCTGTACGTCAACGGCGCCCTGCAGGGCACCGACGACCGTACGTCGGTCTGGTCGGCCAACGGCAAGCTGCAGATCGGCCGGGTCAAGTACGCGGGCGCGTACGACGGCTTCTGGCCGGGTGGCATCGCGGACGTGCAGGTCTACGGCGAGGCGCTGAGCGCGTCGCAGGTGTCCGCGGTGAACGGTGGGACGCTTCCGGCGGCGGGCAGTTCGGTCCGTACGACGACGTGGAAGCTGGACCAGCGTGGTCTGCCGGTCGCCGTGACCGATACGAGCGGCAACACGACGGACTACGGCTATGACGAGGCTGCGCAGCAGACCACTGTCACCGAGCCGGCCGTCAACGCGGAGCAGAACGGCGGGACTCCGGTCTCCGTCCGTCCTGTGTCGATGACCGGCTACAACACCTTCGGTGAGGCGACCGAGTCGTCCGACCCGCTCGGCAATGTCTCGGTCACCGCGTACGACGCCGAGGGCCAGGAGTCCTCGACGACGCTGCCGAACTACACCGCGCCGGGGTCCCCGACGCCGATCACGGCCACGGCCTGGAACGAGTACAACAAGCTCGGCCAGGTCACGGCGGAGGTCGACGCGCTCGGCAACCGCACCACCTACTCGTACACGCAGCTCGGCGATCTGGCTTCGGTCACGGATCCGGGTGGCGGCACGACGAAGTACTCGTACGACACCAACGGCGACCAGCTGTCGGCGACGCGGCCGAACGGCGCCCGTGAGGAGTCCACCTGGGACTACCTGGGGCGTCCGGTCACCAGCACGGACATCGTGCGTCAGCCGACGCAGCGGGCGTTCACGGCGATCAACGAGTACAACGCTCCGGGCGGCGAGCTGTCCCGGACCGTGAGCCCGACGGGCGTCTCGGAGTCGTACAAGTACAACGCGATCGGCGAGACCACCGAGGTCACCGACAGTGCCGGTAACACGTCCAAGTTCACCTACGACATGGACGGTCAGGTCCTGACCTCGACGGACCCGGACAACACCAGCACCAAGAACACCTACGACGGGTTCGGCCAGCTGGTTTCCACCAGCGACCTGGACGCGACCGGCGCGACCCTGCGGACTTCGAGTTCCACGTACGACCGTGCGGGCAATCCGACGTCGGTGACCGACTACCGGGGCCACACCACCACGTTCACGGTGGATCCGACGGGTCTGGTGACCAGGGCCGTACAGCCGGTCTCGGCGACTGAGTCGATCACTACGACCTTCGGCTACGACGCGGCGGGCAACCGGACGCGTTTCACCGACGGCCGAGGCAATCCGTTCCTCACGACGTACAACAGCTGGGGGCTGCCGGAATCGTTGATCGAACCCTCCACCCCGGCCCACCCGAACCCGGCGGACCGCACCTTCACCACGGTGTACGACCCCAACGGGCAGGCCAAGGAGCTGCGCTCCCCGGGTGGTGTGGTCACCACCAATGAGTACGACGTCAAGGGCCGGCTGATCCGACAGGCCGGTACGGGTGCGGAGGCCGCCACGGTCGACCACACCTTCGACTACGACTCCGACGACCGCATCACGGCCGTGGCCGGTGTGGGTGAGGACAAGAACACCTTCACCTACGACGACCGCGGGCTGCTGCTGTCCACGTCCGGCCCGTCGGGCGCCTCGTCCTTCGCCTACAACGGCGACGGACAGATGACCTCGCGGACCGACGCCGCCGGCACGTCGACCTATGGGTACGACACCGCCGCCCGCCTGAAGACGGTCAATGACGGGGCCACCGGCTCCACGATGACCTACGACTACGACGTCAACAGCAACGTCAAGTCGGTCGACTACGGGGCAGGCAAGTCCAAGCGGACGTTCTCGTACGACGCCCTGGAGCGGATCACCAGCGACAAGCTGACCTCGCCCACCGGCAACGTGCTGTCCTCCATCACCTACGGGTGGGACGAGAACGGCAACGAGACGTCGAAGACGACGACCGGTGTCGCGGGCGCGTCCACGAACACGTACACGTACGACTGGGCGAACCGTCTGGCTTCCTGGAACAACGGGACCACGACGGAGCAGTACGGCTACGACGCGTCCGGCAACCGGACGCGTGTCGGTGGCGACACGTACACGTACGACGCCCGCAACCGGCTTACGTCGGACGGGCACAGCACGTACACGTACACCTCGCGCGGCACGATGAGCTCGGTCACGGACGAGGGAGGCACGCAGACCGCGGTCAAGGCCGACGCCTTCAACCGCGTCATCAACGAGGGCGACCGGACGTACACGTACGACGGTCTGGACCGCGTCCTGGACGCCAAGGACGAGACCGGCACCGCGGTGTTCTCGTTCAAGTACGGCGGCTTCGGAAACGATGTGGCCTCGGACGGTGTGACGTCCTACAGCCGCAACGCGGACGGCTCACTGCTCGGCGTGAAGACGGCTGTGTCTTCGGCGCTGGTCATGACGGACCTGCACGACGACGTGATCGGTCAGTTCACCGACACCGGTGAGGCACTGACCGGCTCGACGACGTACTCGCCGTTCGGCAAGGTCCTCCAGACCGCGGGCATGCTCGGCAACCTCGGCTACCAGTCCGGCTGGACCGATCCCGAGACGGCCAAGGTCAACATGGCCGCGCGCTGGTACTCACCGGAGACCGGCCAGTTCAACAGCCGCGACACGGTGGGTCTCGACCCGCTGCCCACGTCGGTCACCGCGAACCGTTACGCGTACGCGGACGGCAACCCGATGACTGCCACCGACCCGACCGGTCACTGGCCGAGCTTCATCGACAAGGCGATCAACAAGGTCAAGAAGAAGGTCAAGAAGGTCGTCAAGTCGGCCTGGAAGAAGGCCAAGCGCACCGTCAAGAAGGTCGCCAAGGCTGTCCGCAAGGCCGCGAAGAAGATCAAGCGCGCGGTCAAGAAGGTGGTCAGGAAGGCCCACCGGGCGGTCCGCAAGGCCGTGCGGTACGTGCGCGACAGCGTCCGCAAGGTCAAGAGATACGTCAAACGCACGTACAAGCGTGTCAAACGCTACGTCCACAAGGTCGTCAAGCACGTCAAGAAGACCGTGCGGAAGGTGGCCAAGGCCGTCAGACACGTGGCGAAGAAGGTGGTGAAGGCAGCCAAGAAGGTCGGCAGAGCCGTCAAGAAGGCGGCCAAGGCCACAGCCAACTTCGTCAAGCAGCACGCCGCGACCATCGCCTCGGTGGCCGTCGGTATCGCGGTCTTCGCCGGCTGCACCGCTGCCACAGGTGGTGTCGGTGTGATCGGCTGCGGCGCCCTCGCGGGTGCGGCGGCCAACGGCGTGGGCTACCTGATGAGTGACGGCCCGAAGTCCATCGGTGGCTTCCTCGGCTCGGTCGCCATCGGTGCCATTACCGGTGCGGCCGGTGGCGCGGCCGGAATGCTGGGTGGCGCGGCAGGTCGTCTGCTGTCCGGCGTCGGCGGCAAGGTCCTCCGGGGCGCTGTGGAAGGCGCGGTGGAGGGTGCCGTCGACGGCGCTGTCGCCTACGGCGTCTCCTGCGCGTCCAGCGAGGAAGGCTGCAGCGTCAGCGGCGCGGCCAAGGCCACGGCGGGAGGCGCGGCCCTCGGTGGCGTCTTCGGTGCCGCCGGCAGCAAGTTCGGCCGCAAGGGCAAGCCGTCCCCGGAGCCCGACGCCCAGCCCTCCGCGCCGCAGGCGACGAGTGGGCCCGGCTGCCGGGTGCCGCGGCACAGCTTCACGGCAAAGACGCCGGTGAAGCTCGCGAACGGCAAGACCAAGCCGATCTCCAAGGTGAAGGCCGGGGACCTCGTCCTGACGGCCGAGCCGGGCAAGAAATCCCACGAGAAGCACCGCGTCAAGAAGGTGATCGTCACCACGACGGACCGTGACTACGTCGATGTCGTCGTGGCCACCAAGACCGGTCCGCAGACGATCGAGACCACCAAGCACCACCAGTTCTACGAGTCGAGCCGCAACTCCTGGACCCAGGCCGGCGACCTGAAGCCCGGCCAGAAGCTCCAGGACGACTCGGGTGCACCGGCCCTCATCGTCGAGGTCAAGTCGTACAAGGCGCAGCGCGTCACCTACGACCTGAGCATCGAGGGTCTGCACACGTACTACGTGGTGGCCGGTGAAATGCCGGTTCTCGTACACAACTGCGGTGGCTCGAACCCGGATCACGCCACTTCCTGCCGATGCGCCAATGGCGCGCCGGCGCGCCCGGCGGTCCAGGAACATGAGGTGGGGCGGTTCGGCGACCTGGATGGCAGGGCGCGAACGGGAGACGACCTCACGCCGAATCACATTCCGCAAGCTGCGTCGGGTCGCATAGCGAATTACCGCGACTACGCGGCGCACATGATGACGGACGCCGACCATAGAATGACTCGCACATATGGCGGCGCGGGAAGAAGAACCGCACGCGTGGATGCCGGGCTGTCTTTCCGGCAAGTCCTCGCCGCGGACTTCATGAACCTTCGAAGTATCGGCCAGCGAAATCACGGTGACCCCGGCTACTTCAATGCCGATATCGCAGGTATCATGCAGTACTACAGGACTAACTATCCGGATCTTCTGAAGAGGGACCCATGACGATCAGGGATGAGGTTCGCGAGTTTGTCCGGCTCGCACCGCTTCCGTCCGAGGAGGACAACTCCGAGGAGGGCGACGAGGCCTTCGACGAGATGGAACGGGCACTGCATGCGATCGAGAAGCCCGTCACCGACGAAGAGGCCCGACTCCTGTCGGAGTGCTTCGGGGACGACAACTGCTTCGGATTGGCATGGACACTGCTCCATCTGGTGGAGTCGGCCCCGTCGCCAGTGGTGACCTCTGAGCCGCCCGAAGGCTCGAATGTGTGGATCACAAGATTGTGGACGCGTTACCGGAACACCTTGACCGACTAGGTCACGGGTTCCGCCTGAAGGGTTCGCCCCGAGGGCGGCGGTGATGGGTGGCCCGCCGGATGTTTCCGGCGGGCCATTGCGTTTTCCGGCGAGGGGATACCGACGGAAGGCCTGACGAAGGCGACCTCCGACGGAGTCCCGGGCGGTACAGCCCGCCTGTGTTCTTCAAAGAATGGGCGGAGCGCCCGGATTGATTCGAGGCGGGGATACGGTGTGCGCGCGACGGACGTCCTTGCTCGCCTCTCCGCCCCACCCGCGTCGGCTCAGTGTTCAGTGGTCGCCGGGTGCGAGTCCCCGGCTCTTGATGATGCGCAGGGCGTCGCTCAGAGCCTCTGACAAGTGGGTCACCAGGGTGTGGAGTTCGACAGGAGTCACGTCGGGTTCGTCGAGCACGGACTGCACCTGATCGAGCAGCTGTCCCGCCAGGCCGAGCTGGACCGCTTCGATCTGGTCGGCGAGGCGTGAGACGGGGCCGCGGCCGTCGCCGATCACGTAGCAGGGTTTGCCCTCCCGGCCGCGCCAGGGCAGCAGCCGGATCGAATGTGACTCGGTCATGCGCATGCCTCCTCGGCATAGAGGTTCCTGGTCCCGAGGTCCGATCCGTACAGGTACGGCCGGACCAGTGCTGTTGTACTGCCGTCGATGGGCTCGTACCAGGCGCGGACGGTCGCCGCCGGGAGGAATGCGGTGGTGGGCAACACAGGCGAGCGCGCGGGACGTGACCCCCTGGTGCGGTGCCGACCGCGTGGGATGAATCGGGCGTAGAGCGTGCGCGGTCATGCTCGACTATTCGGAGTGCGGGCCCGAGGGCGAACCCGCCGTTGCGTACATCGACGAGGACCGGATCCCGCGGCGGGTGGCCGACTCCTTCGGTGAGTTTCTGTCGCGGCTGATGGTGAGGGGCTGACAATGACCCGACCGGAGCATGTGGTTGAAGCGTGGCTGAGCAGCCACTTCCTCAAGGTCTCAGAGCCGTCGCGTCGTCCGGGGCGCTGAGTACTGGTAGAGGTTTCCCATGCCCGACTCGTGGCATCGGCGTCCTGGGGATCCCGTCCCTCGGACGGCCGTCCGTCCGGCAGACGTGAGGGTGAGTGAGTTGCTGTACGAGCATCGCGGCAAGCGGCCCGTCGTCCCCGAGTCCGCGTACGTCGCCCCCTCGGCCGTGCTGTGCGGCGCCGTCGTTCTCGGTGAACGCGCGCGCGTCCTGCACGGCGCCGTGCTCACCGCAGAGGACGGCGAGGTGCGTACCGGCGCGGACGTGGTGGTGATGGAGAACGCACTGATCCGCGGTCGGTCGAAGCACTCGGCGGTCCTGGGGGACGCCGTGCTCATCGGGCCGCACGCGCACATCAACGGGGCGACCATCGAGGACGAGGCATTCGTGGCGACGGGGGCGGCGGTGTTCCCGGGAGCCGTGGTCGGGGCGGGGTCCGAGCTGAGGATCAACAGCGTGCTGCACGTCAACTCCCGGCTGGAGCCGGGGACGGTCGTGCCCACTGGGTGGGTCGCCGCCGGAGACCCGGCTGAGCTCTTCTCGCCGGACCGGCACGACGAGCTGTGGGAGAAGCAGCGCGGTCTCGACTTCCCCGGCACGGTGTACGGGGTCCCGCGCGGTACGTCGATGCGCGCGATCATGGCCCGCCAAGCCGAGTTCTACGGGGCCCACAAGGGCGACCGGCGTCTCGACGGCTGACGCGGAACCAGGGCGGGGAACCAGGGCGGGGAACCGCAACCTGGCCGGCCGCAGTGCGGCGCGGCCCGGCGGGGAGATTGGGGGGAAGGACTCAGCAGTACTTGGAGGACCCGCTCGAACCCCACGAGCACGAGTCGGCCAGCGCCCCCGTGGACTTCCGCAGGTACGCCGTGTCCCCGGTGTTGTTCCACACGTACCAGGACCGGCCCCAGTAGCGGTACCCGGCCGTGTTGGAGCCCTTGCCGGTGTGGACCTTGACGTAGGACTTCGCGCCGATCTTGCCGCTGAAGGTGTACGTGTAGCCGGTGACGTCGCGCAGTTTCCAGCCCTGGATGGAGATCGCGGACGTGCTGGAGTTGTAGAGCTGCACCCACTCGCCGTTCAGCGACGTGTTCGATCCGGTGTCGGAGCCCGGCGAGTTGTAGTACACGCGGTAGATGCTCACTCCACCGGCGGCCTGGGCCGGAGTGGCGGTCAGCAGACCACCGGCGACAACAGCGGCCACAGCGGCGGCCGAGGCGGCGTAACGGAGCTTCAAGGACCCTCCCCAGAGTTGAACAGTGCTCGGACGACGGAGTCCGAACGACGGAGAGAGTACATCCGGGTGTGAAGGAAATGTGGGGAGAGTCTGGATGAATGTCAAAGAGGGTCGTTTTTGATCGCCTTGTTGCGCGACCTGATCCGGATGTCTGACCGGATGCGGGCGGCGGACCGCACCGCCGGTGTCGTGCCGGGGGCGCGGTCCGTTGGTGTCCACGGGCGGCGTCAGCCGGTCCTCGTCCAGTCCTGGCAGCCTGTCGTCTTGAAGAACCCGTCGCTCGCGCCGATCTTCACGATCGCCGTCCCCTTCGCGTTCTCGTTCGCCAGGATCGAGTCCACGCTGTGGGCGGCGTCCTTCGAGCGCTCCCAGTAGCACATGTCGTCGGTGTTGCCCGTGGACTTGTACGTGCCGGGGGTGATGTCGACGCCCACCTTGAACATGCCGCCGTCGCCCTTCATCCCGGACTTCGGGCTGCCCTTGGCCTTCTCGTCGACGGCCTCCCAGTCCTTGCAGCCGGTGGACTTGAAGATCTTGTCGGTGGCCTTGAGCGTCACGTAACTCGTCCCGCTGACATTGTCGTTGGCGAGGATCGAGTCCACCTCGCCCTTGGAGTCCTTGGCGCGCTCCCAGTAGCACATGCCGTCGTCGTTGCCGCTGGTCCGGTACAGGCCGGGCTTGATGTCCTTGCCGATCTCGAAGTCGCCGTCGCCCTCGATCGCGACGGCCTTCTTCTTCTCTTCCTTCGGCTGGGCAGCCTGCTGCTTGTCCTTGCTGCCCTCGGCGGCCGAGGCCCCCGAGGTCGAGTCGCTGTCGCCGCCGCCCCCGCCCGCCGCCGAGGCGATCGCGATCACCGCGACCACCGCGCCGAGGCCGGTGAGCACCTTGTGGCGGGCGAACCAGTTGCGCTTCTGCTGCGGGGCGTGCATGGGCTGAGACATGGATGTGGCACCTTCCGGGCGCTGTGGTGACTGCCTGAACCGATACGTCAATGACAGCAGAGGCTGTGAACCGAGTCAACAAGATTCACAAGTTTTGATTCGGCTCACGCTGTGAATGGATCCGCTGAATCTGCTCGGTATGCTCGTCTTTCACAGCGGACGAGGGGAGACGGTCAGGTGCCGGACGAGCACGAAGCAGAAGTCACCGCCGCCGGTATCGCCCGGCTCGCGGGAGTGGGCCGTGCCGCCGTCAGCAACTGGCGGCGCAGGCACGCCGACTTCCCCAAGCCCGTGGGCGGTACGGAGACCAGCCCGTCCTTCGCGCTCGCGGACGTCGAGCAGTGGCTGCGCGCCCAGGGCAAGCTCGCCGAAGTGCCGCGCCGGGAACGGGTCTGGCAGCAGCTCTCCGCGCACCCCGCGGGAGCTGTCACCGCGCTCGTCCACGCCGGGGACGTGCTGCTCCTCGTACGGGACAGGCCCACGGCGTGGCTGGAGCTGGCCGCCGCCCCGGACGAGCGGCTCGCCGAGATGCTGCCGCACGCCCTGGACCAGGTGCTCGCCGCCCGCTTCGGCGCGCAGCGCGCCGTGCCGACGCCGCCGGCGGTCGAGCTCGCCGCGTCCGTCCCCCTTCTCCGCGGGGCCGCCGAACTCGCCGCGGAGCTCGGCGTGCGCCAGGCCTTCGAGTTCCTGCTCGGGCGGCATCTGGACGCCAACCCCCGTCAGTACACGCTCACCCCGCCCGGCCCCGCCGAGCTCATGGCCGCCCTCGCCGCGGCGGACTGCCCCGCCAGGATCGTGCTCGACCCGGCGTCCGGCACCGGGGGGCTGCTGCGCGCCGTACAGCACCCGGCCGCCCTCTACGCCCAGGACGCCGACCCCGAGCTGGCCGCGCTCACCGCCCTGCGCCTCGCCCTGCACGGCGACGCCGACATCCGCGCGGCCGCCGCCGACACCCTGCGCGCCGACGCCTTCCCCGAGCTCACCGCCGACGCGGTGCTCTGCCACCCGCCGTTCAACGAGCGCAACTGGGGCCATGACGAACTCGGCTACGACCCTCGCTGGGAGTACGGCTTCCCGGCTCGCACCGAGTCCGAACTGGCCTGGGTGCAGCACGCCCTCGCCCGACTGCGCCCCGGTGGCACGGCCGTCCTGCTGATGCCCCCGGCCGTCGCCTCCCGCCGCTCCGGGCGCCGTATCCGCGCCGATCTGCTGCGCCGCGGCGCGCTGCGCGCCGTGATCGCCCTACCCGCGGGCGCCGCACCCCCGTACGGCATTCCGCTGCACCTGTGGGTGCTCCGCAGGCCCGGTGCCGACCAGCGCCCCGACCCCGAGCTGCTGTTCGTCGACACCACCTCGCTCGTGCCGGACGGCGGCCGCGACAAGCTGCCCTGGCCCGCCGTGCAGAGCGCCGTGCTCGACGCGTGGCGGGACCGGGCCGAACAGCCCGGCGTCAGCAGGGCCGTACCCGTCATCGAACTCCTCGACGACGACGTCGACCTCGCCCCCGCCCGCCATCTGTCCGTTCCGGCCGCCGCCGGCTCGGCGGCCGAACTGGAAGCCGTGCGCCTGAGCCTGGACGGCTCACTGCGCCGCACCATGGAGCTGACACCCCCGCCCGCCACACCTGCCGCGCCTGCGCGGCCCGCCGCCCGCACCCTCACCACGGTCGGCGAACTCGCCCGCGCCGGGGCGCTTCAGCTGCGCGCCGGCGGCGCCGGCACCTCTCCCTCCGGCGGTCCCGTTCTCACCGAGCACGACGTGATCGCCGGTGCCGCACCGTCCGGCACGCTCCCGGACGGGCCCGCCGAGGAACCGGTGCTCACCGAGGAAGGCGATGTCGTCGTCCCGATCCTGGGCGGCGGTTCCGTCGCGCGCGTCGTCGACGCGGGGACGGCCGGCGCGGCGCTCGGCCGCAACCTTCAGCTGCTGCGGCCCGACCAGGCAGCTCTCGACCCCTGGTTCCTGGCCGGCTTCCTGCGCGGCACGGCGAACAACCGGCAGGCCAGCAGCTACGCCTCCACCGCGACCCGGCTCGACGTACGGCGCATCCAGCTGCCCCGGCTGCCCCTCGCCGAGCAGCAGCCGTACGGCGAACGCTTCCGCGCCCTCGCTGAGTTCGAGGACGCACTCCGCCTCGCGGGCCGGCTCGGCGGACAGCTGGCGCAGAGCCTGTACGACGGGCTGGCGGACGGGACCGTCCTGCCGGAGTGACCTGAGTGATCAGCGCAACAGCAGTTGTGCACAACCCTGAGCCGGGTGTCCGAGTCGGTGTATACGCTCTAACCCCTTGAGCCAACTGCCCGATTCCGTACGCCTCTCAGGAGCGACCCATGCACGGTCATGCGCCGATGACGCCACCGCGCCCCGCCGTGTCGGCGGGCGTGATCGCCGTGCGCGTGATCATCTGCATCCTGATCGTGCTGACGCTCGGGTTCCTCGCCTGGGTGGCCATGCTGCGCATCGCGATCATGCGGCGCACGGGCCGGGACTGGGCCTTGTTTTGGGGCCAGCTGGTGCTGAACATCGGCTGCCTGGTCACCCTGGAGCAGCACTTCGCGGACCACTGGATATCGAATGTCGGCATGGCGGGGCTGCTGGTGCAGATGGTCGTCGTGACCGTCTACTACCTGATCGTCGACATCCACTTCCACCAGCGTCCGTACGCGATGCCGGTCGCGCCGATGCCGCCCGTACCGCCGGTCGCGCACTACGGTCCGCCGCACGCGTCGCCCGCACCCATGCCCATGCCCACGCCCCCGCCCGCGCCGGGGTACGGCTATCCACCACAGCCGGTGCAGCCCCCGCAGCCGCAGCAGGCCCACCCGCCCCAGCCGCCCCAGCCCCGCATCGACCAGGTCCGCGCCGAGCTCGACGAGCTGAGTGAGTACCTGCGCAACGACCGCGGGGAGCACCGCCGGTGACCGGACGGATCATCGCCGGCCGGTACGAGCTGTCCACGGTCATCGGCCAGGGCGGCATGGGCCAGGTCTGGACGGCGTACGACGGACGCCTCGACCGCCGTGTCGCCGTCAAGCTGCTCCGCCCCGACCACATGGCACCGGCCACGGCCGCCGACGAGATGCGCCGGCGTTTCGTGCGCGAGTGCCGGGTCACCGCCCAGGTCGCCCACCCCGGCCTGGTCACGGTCCACGACGCGGGCAGCGACAACGACGACCTGTACCTTGTCATGCAGTACGTCGAGGGCGCGGACCTCGCCGACCATCTCGCCGAGCACGACCCGTACCCCTGGCCGTGGGCCGTCTCCGTCGCCGCCCAGCTGTGCGCGGTGCTCGCCGCCGTGCACGCCGTGCCGATCGTCCACCGCGACCTCAAGCCGCGCAACGTGATGGTGAAGCCCGACGGCACGGTCACCGTCCTCGACCTCGGCGTCGCGTCCGTGATCGACACCGACACCACCCGGCTCACCCACACCGGCTCCCCGATCGGCAGCCCGGCCTACATGGCCCCCGAGCAGGCGATGGGCGGCGCCGTCGGCCCGTACACGGACCTGTACGCCCTCGGTGTGCTGCTGCACGAACTGCTCAGCGGCAACGTGCCGTTCGCCGGTTCCACCGCGCTCGGCGTACTCCACCGCCATCTGTACGAGCCGCCCGTCCCGGTCCGCCGGCTACGGCCCGAGGTTCCCGAGCAGCTGGAAGCGCTCGTGCTGCGGCTGCTCGCCAAGGATCCGCAGCACCGCCCGTCGGGCGCGCAGGAGGTGTACGAGGCCCTCGCCCCGCTGCTGCCCGCGCGCGGGATGCCGTCCGGACCGCTCGACCCCACCCGTCCCTTCCTGCGCCCGCACGCGCCCTGGCCCGACCGGGTCACCAGCCCGCCCCCGGACCCCCGAGTGGCGGCCCCGGTGGCCGGCCGCCCGGACGTCGCCGCCGCGGTCGACGAGGTCAAGCGTCTCCTCGGCGAGGGCAGCATCACCCGGGCCGTGGACATCCTGGGCGGCATTCTCCCGGCGGCCGCCGCCGAGCACGGCGAGCACTCACCGGTGGTCAGGATCCTGCGCAAGCAGTACGCGACGACGCTGATGGACGACGGCCAGTACCGGCGCGCCCTGCCCGAGCTGCGCAGGCTGGCCGACGACCGGGCGGCCGAGGCGGGCATGGGCGATCCGCAGACGCTCCAGTTCCGCTACGACGCGGCACAGTGCCTGGAGCAGCTGGGCGAGACGGCGGCCGCGCTCGCCGAGTACCGCGCGCTCCAGCCGTACTTCGAGAACCCGCAGTCGTCGGGCGCCGACCAGGGCCGCGCCTTCGAGATCCGGCATCGCATCGGTCATCTGCTGCTCGCGGCGGGCGATCACACCGCGGGACACCAGCAGTTGCAGAGCCTGCTCCACGACACGGAGCGCCTGTACGGCGCCGGCCATCCGCTGCCCGTCGAGCTGCGGCGCGCCCTGGACCGGCAGCGCCAGTTCCGCCCGGGCTGATTTCGGGGGCTCTGCCTTCGAACCTCCGCGCCCCGAACGCCGGCGAGGCTCATGTCGAGCCCGTCCGGCGTTCGAGGCGCGGCCGAAGGCCGTACGGGGTCCGGGGTGGAAGCCCCGGCTCAGCCCGCCCGCAGGAACGCCGTGCCCGCGACGAGCCCCATGAGCTTCAGCCGGGAGCCGTTCGCGAGGCGTTTCCCCAGGGCCTCACTTACACCCGGACGAGTGTCGTCGCCGTGACCGTCGAGGATGACGACCGCACCCTCCGCGGCGAGTTCCTCGGCCCACTCCAGATCGCCGAGGACCCCCTGCACGGACGGGTCTCCGGCCAGAACGATCACGCCATAGCGGACGTCGGAGACCGCGGCCCGCACCTCCGGGTCGCCGGAAGCACCCCGCTGGATCCGGGCCTGCGCACCGGAACGGCTGCCGCACAGCGCCAGGTTGGCGCGTACGACGTCCTCGCGCACCGGGACCGGAGCCCCCGCCGGCACGGCGACGCCCGCGAGCGGGTCGACGATCGTCAGCCGGGGCTCGACGCCCGCGCGGTGCAGCATGCGCAGCAGCGCCGTCGCGAACAGCCCGTGCTGGGTACCGATCTCCAGCACGTTCTCGTTCGGTGGGGCCAGCAGCGGAACGGTCGCCAGCTTGCCGCACACATCGGAGGTGGAGCCTGCGATCCGGCCGACGCCGAGGGCCTCCAGCGCGACCACCGTCCGGTAGGCGACGGTGAGATCGCGTCGGGCGTGATCACCGGATGCTCCGGTCACCGTGGTCACTTCGCGCACCAGCGTGTCCAGCTGGGTCGCGGTGGGCATCCGGTGGCCGTCCCGCCCGGAGTGGTCGAGCAGCAGCCCGAGTCCGTAGCTCTGGCGCCGCAGGTCGGCCACTTCGTGGTGGAGGGCGTCGAGGTCGGCCTGCAGGGCCGTGGTGGCGCGCTCCAGGCGCTGCTCCACCAGCGAGAAAGCCGGACGCAGCACCCGCTTCGCCAGCCGGTTGCTCAGGAGGGAAGGCATGGCCGGGACGTTACGCCGAGATTTCCGCTCAAGAGGCCACCAACGGGGGCCGTTCGGGTGAAGTCTTGGTGTCCTTCCGTCGACGCGCCCGTACGGCGGGTACGAGCGCGACAGCCACCAGCACCACCAGCGCGGCCCCGCCGGTCGCCGCACCGGCCCGCAGCCCTGGCGTACGGAACGAGCAGTCGACGGTGTCGGTCGTCCCGTCGAGGGGGACGGCGACCAGTCCGAGATGGTGGCCGGCCGGCTTCCCGTTGCAGCTCCAGCCGGCGATCCGGGGCGCGGCGAGGACGGCCGTGCCGGTGGAGCCGGGCGGCAGCTGTGCCCGTACGCCGCTGTCGGTGACCTCGACGGACACCGCCCCGGTGGACTTCAGCCGGGCCACGGCGGCCGTCAGCCTGCCGCGGTCCAGACAGCCCGCGCTCCAGTCGCGCGGCTCCTTCGTGGCGAAGGTGATCCGGGACTCCGGTCCGCCCGACGTGCCGAGCGAGGTCATCGGGGCGCGCCGCTTGGGCAGTCCGCCGGTGAGCTTGACCGGCTTTCCGTCGCCGAGCCGTGCCGTACCCCTGTAGTCGGGCGCCCACAGGAAGACCTCGGTGCCGGCCGGGCAGACACCGCCGACGGGATCTCCGTACACCCTGGCGCCGAGCAGCAGCTCCTGGTTGCGGAACGGCGAGTCGCCGTAGCGCGGCTCCGGTCCCCGCGGACGCACCGTCACCAGCAGCGGCACCTCGGTCCGGGTGACCCCCGGCCCCGCGCCGGGCGCCGTGCGGACCCGCGCGCCCACCGAGAAGACCGCGTCGGTGACCGGATTGTCCAGGCTCTGTACGTTGCGGCCGCGTGAGGTCCAGCCGGCTCCGAGCGAGGCCATCGTGCGGGTGAGCACGGCGGGGGTGTGGCTGCTGTAGTACGCGCCGCCCTCGCCGCCCATCAGCATCGGGTCGTTGCCGGTGATCTGCTCGCGCCCGGGGTCCGTCCGGTACGCGGGCCAGCCGTCGGCCCGGGCCACCGTGGCGGCGCGTACGCCGTGGGCCGCGCCCCACGCCGGATAGTCGTCGAGCCGGCCGAGGCGCTGCCGGTCGGTGTACGCGATGGTTGCCGCCGCCTGTCCGACCAGGGCCGCGGCGAGCAGCAGCGCCGCGGGCACGACGTACCGCCGGCTCTTGAGCCGTGCCAGCATCAGCCCGCCCGCCGCCCCGGCAAGGCCCAGTGCGAACAGCGGGTACGTCCATCCGGTGACCACATCACTGGGCGCCGCGCGGAGCGCGATCACCGCCAGGACCCCGGTACCGCCGAGCAGTGCCCGCCGGCCCGGCCACGCGTGCGCCACGCACACCCATGCCGCGATCACGAGAACGCCGGCGAGGACGAAGGACTGCCGGTACGGACTGCCGTTGGGCGTGGCGAAGATGTGCCAGGCCAGATGGGTCGGCCCCCACTGCATCGACAGCGCGACGGCCACCGCCAGCCCGGTCCACCACCGGCGCTCGCGCCGCGGCGCGCCCCGGTGGAAGACCAGGGCGCAGGCGAGCAGCAGCGTCCCCGTGCCGAGGAAGAGGGCCGGAGTGGAGAAGGTGTAGGTCGCCGGGAGCGTGCGGGCGAACACATCGGACCACCCGGCGGGCGCGAAGGTGCGGATCACGCCGGGGTGGGCGTGCTTCGAGCCGAGGAAGACCGGGAGCAGCACGGGCGTCGCGAGCGCGACGCCGAGCAGGGTGGTCCCGGCGGCTCGTGTCACCACCCGTATCCGGTCCCGTACCGCCGTCTCCTTCTCGTCCAGGACCAGCCGCAGCACCAGCACCAGCGCGGCGCCGAGGGTCGCCATATAGGCGGTGTAGAAGTTCGCGGTCCAGGCCACGGCGACGATCAGCGCGCCGAGGACGGGACGCCGCCGCGCACGAGCCCACTCGCCGACCAGGCAGAGCAGCGGGAAGGCGATCAGCCCGTCCAGCCACATCGGGTTGTACGAGGCCTCGATGACGGACCAGCCGCAGAGCGCGTACGAGGCGCCGAGCACCCCCGCCACCCACCAGCGGTCACCGCCGCGGCGAAGGGTGAGCAGCAGCCAGGTCATCGCGGCCGCCGCGGCGGCCATCTTCAGCACGGTGATCACGTACACCGCGAGATCGATGTCCTCGCGCGGGAAGAGCCCGACGAGCACGGCGAACGGGCTGGTCAGATACGTCCCGAGGTCGGGGAGGAAGCTTGTGCCGTACCCGGACTGCCAGTTGAGCAGCAGCCCGCCCCCGGCGCGGCCGTGCAGCAGGTCCCACAGATGGGCGTGGAACGGCACGAACTGATTGCCCAGGTCGTTGACACTGCGTGTCTTCGGTCCGAACGGGAAGCTCCGGGCGACGGCGTCACCGGCGCACACGGCCACGATGGTGAGCAGCGAGGCGAGCGCGGTGGCGCGGCCGCGGACGGCGGGGGCGTCCCGGGTGGTGTCCGAGTCCGCGGTGTTCGAGTCCGCAGTGTCCGAGCCCATGGCGTCGCCGTCTGCGGTGGTCCGCGCGGTGTCCACGGCCGGTGCGGTGTTGTCCAAGGTCGGCATGGTTCCTCGAATATGCCAGGCCATGGATCGCGAATAGAGCCACCATGAGGCCAGTTCACGCAATGGTCGCCTGCCCGCCATGTGTGGAATCCGCCCCCGACATTCACGTCGGTTGTTGTTCTTCCGTGCTGATCTCGATTGTTGTCCCGTGCTTCAACGAAGAGGAGATCATCAACCGCTTCCATGAGCATGTGACCAAGGAACTCGTTCTGCTCGGCCAGGAATTCGAACTGGTCTATGTGGACGACGGAAGCCAGGACCGTACGCTCGCTCTCCTCGAGCAGATCGCCGCGGCCGACTCCCGTACCCGCTATGTCTCCTTCAGCCGTAACTTCGGCAAGGAGGCCGCGATGCTGGCCGGACTGCAGCACGCCGGCGGTGACGCCGTGGTCATCATGGACGCCGATCTCCAGCATCCGCCCGAGCTGGTCCACCGCATGCTGCGCCTGCACGAGGAGGGATTCGACCAGGTCATCGCCCGCCGCACCCGGAAGGGCGACCGGGTCACCCGTACCGTTACGGCGCGCGCCTACTACTGGCTCATCAACAAGCTGGTGGATGTGGAACTCGTCGACGGCGTCGGCGACTTCCGGCTGCTGTCCCGCCGTGCCGTGGACGCCATCCTCGGACTGAGCGAGTACAACCGCTTCTCCAAAGGCCTCTTCGCCTGGGTCGGATTCCGCACGACGACCTTCGAGTACGAAAATGCGGTGCGTGAGCAGGGCCGCTCCAAATGGAGTTTCGGCAAGCTGCTCAACTACGGTCTCGACGGACTCCTCTCCTTCAATAACAAACCGCTGCGGGCCGCCCTCTATCTGGGGCTGCTGCTGCTGTCCGTCGCCATGGCGTATGCGATCTGGATCGTCGGTGTCGCCCTGGTGAACGGGGTGGATACCCCCGGCTATGTCACACTTCTCGTGGCAGTGGTCGCTCTCGCCGGCGTCCAGATGGTGATGCTCGGCGTGGTCGGTGAGTACGTCGGCCGTATCTACTACGAGGTGAAGCGCCGCCCGCACTATCTGGTGGCGGCGACCAACGCCGGACTGCCGCGGCAGCAGCCGCGGCGCAGCGCGGGAGAAGAGCAGGGGGAACTCGTACGCCGATGACGATCCAGGCGCAGATGTTCCGGTTCGCCCTGGTCGGCGTGGTCAACACCGCGACGTACTACGGCTGCTACCTGCTGCTTCTGCCCTGGATGCCGTACGTCGCGGCACATGTCCTGGCGTTCCTGCTCAGCATGGTCGGCTCGTTCTTCCTCAACTCGTACTTCACGTACCGGACCCGTCCGACCTGGCGGAAGTTCCTGCTCTTCCCGCTCACCAACGCCGCGAACTTCGTGATCACGACCTGCGGTGTGTACCTGCTGGTCGACGTTCTCCACTTCGGCAGCCGCTACGCCCCGCTGATCGCGGCCGCCGCGGCGATTCCGATCACCTTCGTGGTGTCCCGCACGATCATGCTCCGGCCGGAGCCCGGTCGCCGCCCCGCCGGCGCACCCGAACCGGCCGGCACGTCGTTGACCGAATCAGTGGCCTCGAAGTAGTGGCCTGCGCCACGCCGACTGCCTACCATCGATCATCGCAAGGTCTTTGTGCACCGCGTCACAATCACCACCGCACGCCGGGAGGCCCCTTTGCACCGCCGCCGTCGCACCGCGCTCGCCCTCTCCGCCGCGCTCGTCGCCGCGGGCCCCCTGCTCGCCGCCTGTGGCAACGAGGCCCATCCGGGCGCCGCGGCCGTCGTCGGCGGTGACCGGATCGAGGTGTCGGCGCTCCAGTCCGAGGTCAAGGACGTACGGACGGCTCAGCAGGCGTCGCCCGAGTCCGGACAGCTGATCAAGAACACGGGGCAGCTGAGCCGCGCCAAGCTGCACGGCATGATCCTCGACCGGATCCTGGAGCACGCCGCGGACGAGGCCGGTGTCACCGTCTCCCGCAAGGAGATCCAGGAGGCGCGGGCGGCCGCGGTGCAGCAGTCCGGCGGTGAGGAGCAGCTCGCCGCGATGCTGCTCCAGCAGCGCGGTGTCGCCCCCGGCCAGATCGACCAGGCCGTCCGTGAGGAGGTCCTGCTGACCAAGCTCGCCCAGGCCCTCGGGGCCGACCTCGGCACCCCGCAGGGACAGCAGAAGGTCGGCGCCGCGCTCACCGAGGCGTCGAAGGGCCTCGACATCGATGTGAACCCCCGCTACGGCACCTGGGACGACACGAAGATCCAGCTCGGCGACTACAAGGCCCCGTGGATCACCCAGGTCACCAAGGAGCCGCAGGCGGTCCAGGCCGGGGCCTGACCGGCTCCCCGGGGGACGTAGGGTCGAGGGGTGAACGCTGAAGCCCCCGTCGAGCCCGGCCGTATCGTCCTGCTCACCGCCAGCCACCGCGTCGCGCCCGGACTGCTGTCCTGGCCGGCCTGGCAGACGCTGCGCGCCGCGGACCGGGTGCTGTGCGCGGACCCCGGCAATCCGCAGCTGCCCTATCTGCGCGAGGCGGGCATCGACGTCGAGATCGCCGCGCCGGCCGCCCAGGAACTGGTGGACGCGGCCGCCGGCGGCCGGACCGTGGTGGTCCTGCCGTCCGGCGAGGGCGACCAGCCCCTCACCGACGGCCTCGCCCGCATGGCCGGATCCGGCCGGGTCCGGATGCCCGACCTGGAGCTGCTCCCCGGCTCCTACGACCTGCCGGGCGCTCGTCTCCTCGACCTCGTCCAGGTCATGGACCGGATCCGCCGCGAGTGCCCGTGGTCCTCGCAGCAGACCCACAAGGGCCTCGCCAAGTACGGCATCGAAGAGGCCTACGAACTCGTCGAGGCCATCGAGGACGGAGACCGCGACGAGCTGCGCGAGGAACTCGGCGACGTACTGCTCCAGGTCGTCTTCCACGCACGCATCGCACAGGAGGGCCGCGCCGAGGACGGGGACGAGCCGTTCTCGATCGACGACGTGGCCGGCACGATCGTCGACAAGCTCATCCACCGCCACCCGCACGTCTTCGGCGACGCCCACGCCGAGACCCCGGAGGACGTCAAGGAGCACTGGCTCCGCACGAAGGCCGTCGAGAAGCAGCGCGACTCGGTGACGGACGGCATCCCGCTGGGCCAGCCCGGGCTGGCGCTCGCGGCGAAGCTCGCCTCACGCGTGCGGACGGCCGGACTGGACGTGGAGCTGCCGTCCGCCGCCGGTGACCACGGCATCGGCTACGAACTGCTGGCCATGGCCGTACGGGCCGAGGCCGAGGGCCACGACCCGGAGGCCGCGCTGCGGGCCGCGGCCCGCGCCTACCGGGACGCCATCCTGGCGGCGGAGGCCAAGCCGGCCGAGTGATCTGCTTCTGTGGAAGCGGAGTCGGCGGCACCGGCCGCATCGGGGGCGACCGTTCTCGTCGAGTCGATGGTCACGGACGCGTCGGTGGGATCCGCGGCGCGAGCCGCGTTCCAGGCGGAGGCCGGGCCGCCACGGCGCCGAGAAGGCCCCAGGCCAGAACCCGGACGGTCCGGATAACGTCGAGGCGTGAGCAATACACCCGCCCCCGAACTCTTCACCTGGGAGTTCGCCACCGACCCCTACCCCGCCTACGCCTGGCTCCGCGAGCACGCCCCCGTACACAGGACCGCCCTCCCCAGCGGCGTCGAGGCGTGGCTCGTGACCCGGTACGCGGACGCGCGGCAGGCGCTCGCGGATCAGCGGCTGAGCAAGAATCCCGCGCATCATGACGAGCCGGCGCACGCGAAGGGGAAGACGGGGATCCCGGGTGAGCGCAAGGCGGAGCTGATGACGCATCTGCTGAACATCGATCCGCCCGACCACACCCGGCTGCGCCGTCTCGTGTCGAAGGCGTTCACCCCGCGCCGGGTCGCCGAATTCGCCCCGCGCGTACAGGAGCTGACGGACCGTCTCATCGACGGATTCGCCGCACGGGGGGAGGCGGACCTCATCCACGAGTTCGCGTTCCCCCTCCCCATCTACGCCATCTGCGACATGCTCGGCGTCCCGCGCGAGGACCAGGACGACTTCCGTGACTGGGCGGGGATGATGATCCGTCATGGCGGCGGGCCGCGGGGCGGGGTCGCGCGCTCGGTGAAGAAGATGCGCGGCTATCTGGCCGAGCTGATCCACCGCAAGCGCGAAGGCCTTCGGCAAGAAGGGGCTGACGATCTGATCTCGGGGCTCATCAAGGCGTCCGACCACGGCGAGCACCTCACCGAGAACGAGGCCGCCGCCATGGCCTTCATCCTCCTCTTCGCCGGGTTCGAGACCACCGTCAATCTGATCGGTAACGGCGTGTATGCCCTGCTTCGTAACCCGGAGCAGCGCCACCGTCTCCAGGCCTCCCTCGCGGCCGGCGAGAGCGGGCTGCTCGCCACCGGGGTCGAGGAGCTGCTCCGGTACGACGGGCCCGTCGAGCTCGCCACCTGGCGGTTCGCGACCGAACCGCTCACTCTCGGCGGGCAGCGCATCGCCGCGGGCGACCCCGTCCTCGTCGTCCTCGCCTCCGCCGACCGTGACCCCGACCGGTTCCCCGATGCCGACACGCTCGATCTGGGCCGCCGGGACAATCAGCACCTCGGGTACGGACACGGCATCCACTACTGCCTCGGCGCGCCGCTCGCGCGTCTGGAGGGGCAGACCGCGCTCGCGACGCTGCTGGCGCGACTGCCCGACTTGCGGCTTGCAGTCGATCCTTCCGAATTGCGGTGGCGTGGCGGGCTCATTATGCGTGGATTGCGCACTCTGCCCGTTGAGTTCACGCCCCCGCGGAGCCCGCACTGAACTGACGCTCCGTCAGGACTGTGACTTTTACGTGATCTCCGCTGCATCGACTTGTGACTGACGCGCGAGTGCGGCTACGTTCACCCCGACTCGGGGTCTTCGCTGATTCAACCGACTCGGCGGACTCAGGAGTTTTCTGTTGTCACACGGAAGGCACACCGCATGCGCTCCGGGAACGGTCGACACCGCCGCCCCCGTCAGGCCCCCGCTCTCATCGTCGCGGCAGGGGTGACCGGATCGGCCATCGCCATCCCGCTGCTCGGTGCGGGCTCCGCCTCCGCCGCCGACTCCACCACCTGGAACCGCGTCGCCGACTGCGAGAGCGGCGGCATGTGGAGCGCCGACCTCGGCAACGGCTACTACGGCGGCCTGCAGCTCACCCAGGAGACCTGGGAGGCCTACGGCGGCACGGCGTACGCGCCGCGCGCCGACCTCGCCAGCCGCGCCCAGCAGATCTCGGTCGCCGAGATGGTGTTCGCCGCCCAGGGGCCGGCGGCCTGGCCGAACTGCTCGGAGATCGCCGGTCTCGTGCAGGACGGTACCGAGCCCGGGAACGGCGCCGCTTCCACTCCCGCCGCACAGGGTGGGGGCGCCAAGAGCCCGTCGTTCGGTGACGGGGCGGACGTGGCGCCCGAGCCGGACGCCGACGCCGACGCCAAGCCTTCAGCCCCGACCTCGTCCGCCCCGGACGCCGAGCCGTCCACCCCGACTGCCCAGCCGTCCGTCCCGGCCGGCTCCGCGAGCGGTTCCGGCAAGGACCCGGACGCGGCGGGCGATGGTGACGCCGCCGCTGGCGCCGGCACGGACACCGGCTCCGGCAAGCATCGCGGCGCCCCCGCCGACAACGAGGACGAGGCAGACAATTCGGGCGATGAGCGCGAATACGGTCGTCATGCCTCACGAGGTGACGGATCGGCACGAGAGGGTGCCGCTACGGGAGATGGGTACACCGTCCTCCCCGGCGACAGCCTGTCGTCGATCGCGGACGCGGAAAAGGTGCCCGGCGGCTGGCCCGCGCTCTACGAGGCGAACCGAGAGGTCGTCGGCTCCGACGCCGACCTCATCCTGCCTGGCCAGAGCCTCGATCTGGGTCTGGATCAGGGGCAGTTGAAGAAGTAATTCGCTGCCTTATGTCCGGTTCTGTGCAAGTGAGACATGAGTCTCTTCCTGTCAACTGGTGTGTCTTGTCGGTCAACTCCGGTCATCACGCCTCTCACCTGCAAAAACGGACATCTCTACGAGTCAAATAAGCCTGTTTTCTCCCCGATGTTCGTCTTTGAACATCGGGGAGAAGTGCGTTTACGGTCTGGACTGCTCGCCATCGCGGGCCCCGACGACCGCACGCCGAATCCTGCCGGCGGACGACGGGAACAGTCGACGCGCAAGCGCCGAAGGCAGGAGCGGGGGACCCAAGGTAAGTGCCGGACCGGCCCGATGAGGGAGGGAACGGCTTGGGGTGAAGCCGCGCGCAAGTCGCGTGGCCGGGCAACTCACTTGGCCCGAACCCGACAGCTCACCTCGTAGGCGTCGGTGAGGGGAAAACTCCATGCTGCTTTCCGGCAAGGGCAAGCACCGTCGCCCGACCGTCTTCCGGCGGTCCGCCCGTATCGCCTCGCTCGCCGGTGTCACCGGTGTCGCGATCGCCGCTCCGCTGATCGCCACCGGCACCGCGTCCGCCGCCACCGCCTCCGAGTGGGACACCGTCGCCCAGTGCGAGTCCGGCGGCAACTGGTCCATCAACACCGGCAACGGCTTCTACGGCGGCCTGCAGTTCTCGGCCTCCACCTGGGCCGCGTACGGCGGCACCGCCTACGCCGCCACCGCCGACCAGGCGTCGAAGGCCCAGCAGATCGAGATCGCCGAGAAGGTCCTGGCGGGCCAGGGCAAGGGTGCCTGGCCGAACTGCGGCGTGGGCCTGTCCAACGCCGCGTACACCGGTTCCGCCCCGGCTGCCCCGGCCGCCCCCAAGGCCGAGACCCCCGCCCCGAAGCGCGCCGAGGTCCCGACCACCCGCTCCGAGCGCTCCGCCGCCCCGGCCCCCGCGAAGGGCTTCAAGAAGGGCGACGGCGAGTACACGGTCAAGGCCGGCGACACCCTCAGCAAGATCGCCGAGACCAAGAAGGTCAAGGGCGGCTGGAAGAAGCTGTTCGACCTGAACAAGGACGTCATCGCCGACGCGGACGTCATTCACCCGGGCCAGAAGCTCCACCTGAGCTGACGACCCGGACCCGGGGCCGGCCCCGGTCCGGGATTCCCCCGACCCGGACCGGGCGCTCCGTAGTCCTCGACGGACTTCCGTAGTCCCCTACGGGTACCCGTAGCCCGGTGGACCCGGTGGACCCGGTGGACCCGGTGGACCCGGTGGACCCGGTGGACCCGGCGGACCACCGGTCGTACGCACCCCCGTCCCCCCGCTCCCAGCCCCCGTCCCCAAGCTCCCCGGCCCGGCGCGCCTTCCCCCCGTACACGCCGGGCCGGGGTTTCTGTCTGTTTCGTGCCCTTTTTCGTCCCATGGGGCGGGCACCGGCTGGCCGATGCCCGCGAGCCGGATAGGCTCGTGTCGCAAGGCCAAAGCGACCCTGCACCGACCTGCGCTGCACCTGCTTCGCATACGTCACATTCAGCGTCACATCCCAGAAGGAGATGCTCGTGCCGTCCATCGACGTCGTCGTAGCCCGGGAAATCCTGGACTCCCGAGGCAACCCCACGGTCGAGGTCGAGGTCGGCCTCGACGACGGCAGCACCGGCCGTGCTGCCGTCCCGTCCGGTGCGTCCACCGGTGCGTTCGAGGCCCTCGAGCTCCGCGACGGTGACCAGAACCGTTACCAGGGCAAGGGTGTCGAGAAGGCCGTCCTCGCCGTCATCGAGCAGATCGGCCCGGAGCTCGTCGGGTACGACGCCACCGAGCAGCGTCTGATCGACCAGGCGATGTTCGACCTGGACGCCACCCCGGACAAGTCCTCCCTCGGCGCCAACGCCATCCTCGGTGTCTCACTCGCCGTCGCGCACGCCGCTTCCGAGGCCTCCGACCTTCCGCTCTTCCGCTACCTGGGCGGCCCCAACGCGCACCTGCTCCCGGTGCCGATGATGAACATCCTGAACGGCGGCTCGCACGCCGACTCCAACGTGGACATCCAGGAGTTCATGATCGCCCCGATTGGCGCGGAGTCCTTCTCCGAGGCCCTGCGCTGGGGCACCGAGGTCTACCACACCCTCAAGAAGGTCCTGAAGGAAAAGGGCCTGTCCACCGGCCTCGGCGACGAGGGCGGCTTCGCCCCGAACCTCGGCTCCAACCGTGAGGCCCTCGACCTCATCCTCGAGGCCGTCAAGCAGGCCGGCTACGCGCCCGGCAAGGACATCGCGCTCGCGCTTGACGTCGCCGCCTCCGAGTTCTACAAGGACGGCAACTACGAGTTCGAGGGCAAGTCGCGCTCGGCTGCCGAGATGACCGAGTACTACGCGGAGCTCGTCGCCGCGTACCCGCTCGTCTCCATCGAGGACCCGCTCTTCGAGGACGACTGGGACGGCTGGAAGACCATCACCGACAAGCTCGGCTCCAAGGTGCAGCTGGTCGGCGACGACCTGTTCGTCACCAACCCCGAGCGCCTCGCCCGCGGCATCGAGGAGGGCGCGGCCAACGCCCTGCTCGTCAAGGTCAACCAGATCGGTTCGCTGACCGAGACCCTGGACGCCGTCGAGCTGGCTCAGCGCAACGGCTTCAAGTGCATGATGTCCCACCGCTCCGGTGAGACCGAGGACGTCACGATCGCCGACCTGGCCGTCGCCACCAACTGCGGCCAGATCAAGACCGGCGCCCCGGCCCGCTCCGAGCGCGTCGCCAAGTACAACCAGCTGCTGCGCATCGAGGAGATCCTCGACGACGCGGCGGTGTACGCGGGCCGCAGCGCCTTCCCCCGCTTCAAGGGCTGACCGGCGTAAAGCACCAGCCTCCGTACGTCCCCGGCCGCGGTCCCGTACCGTGTCCGGGGACGTACGTACGTAAGAGGACGTGACCACGAGGCCGTGAGCAGTGGCCGTACGTAACAGCCGTACGTAATGGCCGTGAGCAACAGCCGTAAGTAATAGGGGAGGCGAGCGATGACCGGGAAGAACCGGGACCGGTTCTCCACCGCGACCCGGCTGCGGCTGCTCGGCGAGCAGACCGCCGCCCGTGTCTACCGCTCGCAGAACCGCCGGCAGGCCCGCCGCTCCCGGCTGACCGGCCGGGCCGCCTTCCTCGCGCTGGTGGTCTGCACGATGATCGTCGCGCTCGCGTATCCGATGCGGCAGTACGTCTCGCAGCAGAACGAGATCGCCGAGCAGGAGCGGCTCGCGGCCGAGGCCCGCGAACGCGTCGAGGAGCTGCGCGACGAGAAGGCGCGGCTCCAGGACGACGCGCACATCATGAAGCTGGCCCGCGAGCATCTGCACATGGTCATGCCGGGCGAGACCGGCTTCATCGTGATCGACCCCCGGGCCGGCCAGGAGCGGCGCCCCGAGGAGGGCGAAGCGGACCACCCCTGGTACTCGAACGTCTGGGACGGCGTCGACCGCGCCGACGCGCCCCGCTGACCGGTACGGCCGAGGCCACGAACTCAACGACGCAACAGACGCAACAGACGAGACAGACGAAGAGACGTACGTATACATGGAAACGCCCCCGCCGACCACTGAGCACACCCCGCCTACCGAGGCGGACATCGCCGCGTTCAAGGACCAGCTCGGCCGCCCGCCGCGCGGTCTGCGGGCGATCGCCCACCGCTGCCCGTGCGGCCAGCCGGACGTGGTCGAGACGGCCCCGCGGCTGGAGGACGGTACTCCCTTCCCGACGCTGTACTACCTGACCTGCCCGCGTGCGGCCTCGGCCATCGGCACGCTGGAGGCGAACGGCGTCATGAAGGAGATGACCGAGCGGCTGCAGACCGACCCCGAACTGGCGGCGGCCTACCGCGCGGCGCACGAGGACTACATCGCCCGCCGGGACGCGATCGAGGAGCTGAAGGGCTTCCCGAGCGCGGGCGGTATGCCGGACCGGGTGAAGTGTCTGCACGTCCTCGTCGGCCACTCGCTCGCGGCGGGGCCCGGGGTGAACCCGCTCGGCGACGAGGCGATCGCGATGCTGCCGGAGTGGTGGGCGAAGGGCCCGTGCGTCAGCCCGCTCACGGAAGCCGTGACCGAGCCCGGTGCCGGTGACACCGATGTCTCCGGAACCGGAACCGGCAGCACCGGAACCGGCAGCACCGGAACCGGCAGCACCGGAACCACAACCGGCAGCACCGGCACCGGCACCGAGGGGGACGCCCAGTGACCCGCGTCGCCGCCGTCGACTGCGGCACGAACTCGATCCGTCTCCTCATCGCCGACGTCGACCGGGCGACCGGTGAACTGACCGAGCTGGACCGGCGGATGACCATCGTCCGGCTCGGCCAGGGCGTCGACCGCACCGGCCGCCTCGCTCCCGAGGCGCTGGAGCGTACCTTCGCCGCCTGCCGTGACTACGCGGAGATCATCAAGGCGCACGGCGCGGAGAAGGTCCGCTTCGTGGCCACCTCCGCCTCCCGCGACGCCGAGAACCGCGAGGACTTCGTCCGTGGCGTCATCGGCATCCTGGGCGTCGAGCCCGAGGTGATCAGCGGGGACGAGGAGGCCGAGTTCTCCTTCGTCGGCGCCACCATGGAGCTGCCGGGCCACGAGGAGCGCCTGGTCGTGGACATCGGCGGCGGTTCGACCGAGTTCGTCATCGGCCACGAGCACGTCGAGGCCGCGCGATCGGTGGACATCGGCTGCGTGCGGCTCACCGAGCGGCACATCCGGCACGATCCGCCGACGCCGGAGGAGGTCGCCGCCGTACGCGCGGACATCGCGGCCGCGCTCGACCTCGCCGAGGAGACCGTCCCGATCCGCGAGGCGAGCACCCTGGTCGGCCTGGCCGGCACGGTGACCACCGTCTCAGGGATCGTGCACGAGCACGCCGCGTACGACTCCCAGGCCATCCACCACTCCCGGATGTCCCGCGACCAGGTCGCCGAGGTCACCGAGCGGCTGCTCCGCTCCACGCACGACGAGCGTGCCGCGATCCCGGTGATGCACCCCGGCCGGGTGGACGTCATCACCGCCGGAACGCTGGTGCTGCTGGAGATCATGGAGCGCACGGGCGTCCCGGAGGTCGTGGTCTCGGAGCACGACATCCTTGACGGGATCGCCTTCTCGATCGCCTGAGAGGGGTTCCCGGGGGGCCTGTTCCGGCCTCTGGGGCATGGTCCGCGAGAAACTTCGTGAAGTTCTTCACAAGGAAATGGGCCCGGTCGGCCGTCGAAAGTGCCTTCAGGCGGCCCTCCGGGCCTCTTTTTGTGCCCAACTCGGCCCGTCCGCCCGTGGTCCGGCACGTTCCAGCCGTGTTGCGTCCACGTGAGGCAAGGGGCCGGTTCACCTTCCGGATCCGGCCGTGGGGCCAGCTCAGGAGGGTTCGGCAACGTTCCCCGATACATCGTGGTTCCCTGACCTCGCCATGACCTCGGTCACGTGGGCGGCGGAGTGTAGCAGAGGGTCGGCAAGTGCTTGTGAAGGGGCTCACGAGCGACCCCTCCGAGGGGGGTGGATACTCGATGGCATGAGCACCACGGAGCGTCCCAGGATCCTCGTAGTAGGCGGTGGGTACGTAGGCCTGTACGCAGCTCGTCGCATTCTGAAGAAGATGCGGTACGGGGAGGCGACCGTCACGGTCGTCGACCCGCGGTCGTACATGACTTACCAGCCCTTCCTTCCCGAAGCAGCCGCCGGCAGCATCTCGCCGCGGCACGTCGTCGTCCCGCTGCGACGCGTGCTGCCCAAGGCCGAGGTACTCACCGGCCGGGTCACCACCATCGATCAGGACCGCAAGGTCGCCACGGTCGCGCCGCTCGTCGGCGAGGCCTACGAGCTGCCCTTCGACTACCTCGTCATCGCGCTCGGCGCGGTCTCCCGCACCTTCCCGATACCCGGCCTCGCCGAGCAGGGCATCGGCATGAAGGGCATCGAGGAGGCCATCGGCCTGCGCAACCACGTCCTCGAGCAGCTCGACAAGGCCGACTCGACGACCGACGAGGAGGTCCGCCGCAAGGCGCTGACCTTCGTCTTCGTGGGCGGCGGCTTCGCCGGCGCGGAGACCATCGGCGAGGTCGAGGACCTGGCCCGCGACGCGGTCAAGTACTACAAGAGCATCAAGCGCGAGGACATGCGCTTCGTCCTCGTCGACGCCGCCGACAAGATCCTTCCCGAAGTCGGCCCGAAGCTCGGCAAGTACGGCAAGGAGCACCTCGAGGGCCGGGGTATCGAGATCTACCTCAACACCTCCATGGACTCCTGCGTCGACGGCCACGTCGTGCTGAAGAACGGCCTGGAGGTCGACTCCAACACCATCGTGTGGACCGCCGGTGTGAAGCCGAATCCGGCGCTGTCCCGCTACGGTCTGCCGCTCGGCCCCCGCGGCCACGTGGACACCCAGGCGACCCTCCAGGTCCAGGGCACCGACTACATCTGGGCCGCCGGCGACAACGCCCAGGTCCCGGACATGGCCTCGCGCCGCGCCGGTGTCGAGAACGCCTGGTGCCCGCCGAACGCCCAGCACGCGCTGCGCCAGTCGAAGGTCCTCGGCGACAACGTCATCTCCGGTATGCGGGGCTTCCCGCAGAAGGAGTACAGCCACGCCAACAAGGGTGCGGTCGCCGGTCTCGGCCTGCACAAGGGCGTCGCGATGATCGTCATGGGCAAGGTGAAGATCAAGCTCAAGGGCCGGCTCGCCTGGTACATGCACCGCAGCTACCACGGTATGGCCATGCCGACCTGGAACCGCAAGATCCGTGTCTTCGCGGACTGGACGCTCGCCATGTTCCTCAAGCGCGAGGTCGTCTCGCTCGGTGCGATCGAGTCGCCGCGCGAGGAGTTCTACGAGGCCGCGAAGCCGGCCCCGGCGGCGGCCAAGGCCGCCCCGGAGAAGGCCAAGGCTTCTTCCTGACCCCGCTGTAGTACCCCGAAGGGGCCGTCCGCCATCCGTGGTGCGGACGGCCCCTTCGGCGTACCCGGACGCCCTTCGGGGTACCCGGACGGCGAGAAAGATGGCGAAAGAATCTGTTTTGCCGTCCATTTGCGCGCTCAGGGGACTGCATCTGCGCGCCGACGGTGTTTACGTGGTGTTGGGCATTTCCGGTAACAGACATCACGGAGGTGTGCGCCATGGCCGATGCCGCTTCGCGGCTCACCACTCTCGCCGAGGAACTCACGGGAGCACCGCTCCCGGTCCGTATCCGCGCCTGGGACGGAAGTGAATCGGGGCCTCCCGACGCTCCCGTCCTCGTCATCCGGCACCGCCGCGCCCTGCGCAGGCTGCTGTGGAAACCGGGTGAACTCGGCCTGGCCCGCGGCTGGGTCGCCGGGGAGATCGACGTCGAAGGGGATCTGTACGAGGCCCTCGACCGGCTCGCGGGCCTGATCTGGGAACGTACGGAACACGCCACGGGAGGCTCGCGGCCGGAGGCCGCCCGACTGGCACAGTCGCTGCGCGACCCACAGTTGCGCGAGGCCGCCCGGGAGCTGCTGCGGCTGGCGGGCCCCCGCGCCTGGCTCCCGCCGCCCCCGCCCGCCGAGGAGGTACGCAAGCGCCGCGGCCCGCTGCACACCAAGGTGCGGGACCGGCAGGCGATCAGTCACCACTACGACGTGGGCAACGACTTCTACGAGCAGGTGCTCGGCCCCTCGATGGTCTACTCGTGCGCGTACTGGGAGGGCGGCGGCAGTCTCGCGGACGCCCAGCGCGACAAGCTCGACCTGGTCTGCCGCAAGCTGGCGCTCAAGGAGGGGGACCGGCTGCTGGACGTGGGCTGCGGCTGGGGCTCGATGGCCATCCACGCGGCCAGGGAGTACGGCGCCCAGGTCACCGGTATCACGCTCTCGCGCGAGCAGGCGGCGTACGCCCGTAAGCGGATCGCGGAGGAGGGCCTGACCGACCGGATCGAGATCCGCGTCCAGGACTACCGGGACGTCAGGGACGCCCCGTTCGACGCGATCTCGTCCATCGGCATGGCCGAACACGTCGGCTCCGTCCGCTACCGGGAGTACGCCGACGTCCTGTACGCGCTCCTGGTGCCGGGCGGCCGGCTGCTGAACCACCAGATCGCGCGCCGCCCCGAGGCGGACGAAGCGGCGTACCAGGTGGACGACTTCATCGACGCGTACGTCTTCCCGGACGGGGAGCTGGCGCCGCTCGGCAGGACCGTCTCGATCCTGGAGGAGGCCGGCTTCGAGGCCCGGGACGTCGAGTCGATCCGCGAGCACTACGCCCGCACGCTGCGCGCCTGGGTGGCGAATCTGGAGGCGGACTGGAAGGGGGCGGTACGCCGCACCTCACCGGGCCGTGCGCGTATCTGGCGGCTCTACATGGCGGCGTCGGCGCTCGCCTTCGAACGCAACCGGATCGGGGTCAACCAGATCCTGGCGGTGCGGACGCCGGAGTCGGGCGGCTCGGGGATGCCGCTGCGGTCCCGTAAGTGGAGTGAGTCCGACCGGCGTTGATACGTTCGGGCCGGACCGGCCGGGCGGGGTGCGCACCTGGTGTGCGCGCCCCGCCCTTCCGCTGTCCGGATTGTCATGAATGCGCTATCCCTAGGGGGAACCCACAAGTGCACCGCCGCACCTCCTGGCTGCTCGGCACCGCCGCCGCAGCCGGTCTGCTGACCGCCCTGCTGCCCGGCAGCGCCTCCGCCGCCGTCACCGTCACCACAGGCACCGTCTTCAACGACCCGTCCGGCACCGACGCCGAGCAGGACAAGGTCCGCGACTACGTCGTCTCGCTGATCAATGACGCCCCCGCGGGCAGCTCGATCAGTGTGTCGATGTACACCTTCACCGACGACCCGGTACGGCTGGCGCTCATCGCGGCCAAGGACCGGGGCGTCTCCGTGAAGGTGATCGTCGACCACAAGTCGTCCAAGACGGTGACCGACGGCGGCGAGTACGAGAACCTCGTCGCCGGGCTCGGCACCGACCGGACCAAGTCGTCCTGGGTTCTGGACTGCGGCCTGGACCGTGGCTGCATCGGCACCCGGGTGCTCCCCAAGGCCAACGGCGACCCCGACTACGCGATCAACCACAACAAGTTCTTCCTCTTCTCCCACACGGGAGGAGCGGACAACGTGGTGGTGCAGACCTCGGCCAACCTGTCGACCTACCAGCGCGAGCGTCTCTTCAACAACGCCGTGACGATTGTCGACAAGGGCCTCTACGACAACTACCAGGCCTACTTCACCGACCATGTGACCCATGCCGCCGGCCCGGGCCTCGACCACTACTACGAGACGCCGATCAGCGCGACCAACCCGGCGTACAAGACGTACTTCTTCCCGCGCAAGGAGACGTCCGGCACGACGTACAAGACCGACCCGGCCACCGACACGATCAAGCTGATCCTCGACAAGGTCGACTGCGCGGCAGGCTCCGAGGTGCGGATCGCGGCCAACCTGTTCTACCGCGAACACATCGCCACCAAGATGGTCTCCATGGTGAACGCGGGCTGCTCTGTCATCCTGGCGCACGACTCCGACCCGAACGGCGGGGGTACCGGTGTCAACTCGATGGGCTCGACCGTCGAGGGCATCATCTCCGGCAAGCTGACCCAGCGCGTGGAGTGCTGGGAGACCCCGCCCGCCGGGCGCACCGGCAACATCGGGCTCCACTCGAAGTACCTGCTCGTCAACGGTAAGTACGACGGCGTCGCGGGCAAGAAGATCGTCTGGACCGGCAGCCACAACTACTCCTGGCAGGCCCTGCGGCAGAACGACGAGACGCTGCTGAAGATCGACAACGCGGCGATCCACGACCAGTACAAGGCCAACCACGTCAAGCTGATGAGCTACTGCGCGGGCTCCTGACGCAAGCGGAAGGGCCGGGCCTCCCCGATTCGGGAAGCCCGGCCCTTTGCCGTGCGGCTCCGGCTACTCGGCCTTGATGGCGTTCAGCATGTTCAGCCTCGCGGCGCTGCGGGCCGGCCACATGGCGGCCAGCACACCGACCAGTCCGGCGAGGACCAGGAAGATCCCGATCCGCTCCCAGGGCAGGACCAGCGCGTAGCCCGGGATCTTGTCCGCGAAGGTCTCGCCGATCGCCCAGCCGAGGAACGAACCGAGGCCGATGCCGACCACCGCGCCGAAGAGCGAGATGACCACGGCCTCCAGGCGGACCATGCGCTTGACGCGGGGGCGGTCCAGGCCGATCGCGCGCAGCATGCCGATCTCCTGCTGGCGTTCGAAGACGGACATCGCGAGCGTGTTGACCACACCCAGCACCGCGATGATCAGCGCCATCGCCAGCAGCCCGTAGAGGATGTTCAGCAGGGTGTTGATCTGGCCGCCGAACTCGGCGCGGATGTCCTGCTGATCCATCACCTTGATCGCCGGATTGCCGCCCAGTGCGTCGACCAGGGCCTTCTCGTTCGCCGCGGACTCACCGCCGTCCATCTTCACGAAGATCTGTGGGAGGAACGGCTTGACCTCGTGCGGGTCAGCGACCTTCGTGTCCAGGAGAACCTCGGAGAGGAACTCGCTGCCCTTGTAGACCGCGCCGACCTTCAGCGTGCTCTTCTTCTTGTCGTTGAAGGTGAACGGGATGCTGTCGCCGACCTTCCAGCCCTTGCTCTTGGCCGTCTCCTCGGGGACCGCGATCTCGCCCTTGGCGAGCGTGCCCAGGCTGCCGTCCACGACCTCTACGTTGAGGACCTTCTCGATGTCGCCGGGAGTGACCGCCGAGGCCGACACGTAGTCGTCCTTGACCTGGAAGTGGACGAACTGCTGCGGCGAGACCGCGGAGACGCCCGGGGCCTTCTCCAGCGCGCTCAGCGCGGACTTGTCCAGGCCCCCGCTGCTGGCCATCGTGACCATGTAGTCGGCCTTGATGTTGTCCGTGGTCGTCTTGTCGACAGCCTTGCCGACCGTGACACCGATCACCGTCAGACCGGTCACCAGGGTGAGTCCGATTGCCAGCGCCGAGGCGGTGGCGCCGGTGCGGCGCGGGTTGCGGACCGCGTTCTGGCCGGCGAGCTTGCCGGACACCCCGAAGGCACCGACGAGCAGCGGCCGTACGAGCGCGATGACGGGTCGGGACAGCAGCGGGATCAGGACGATCAGACCGATCAGGGCGAGGAACGCGCCCGCGCCGAGGTACATCCGGCCGTCGTCGCCGCCGACCGAGGCTCCCCAGAGGATTCCCGCCGCGCCGATACCGGCGATGACGGCACCGATGGAGTTGCGCAGCACCAGTGACTTGGTGGTGGCCACCGCGTGGACGCTGTTCATCGCCGCCACCGGCGGGATCTTGGCGGCCCGGCGGCCGGGCAGCCAGGCGGCGAGCATCGTGATCATTACACCGACGGAGAGCGCGGCGATCACCGGGCTTGCCCCGATGACCAGCGGTCCGGCCGGGATCTTCATGTCGAAAGCGGCCATCCCGGAGCGCAGTCCGACGGCCAGGCCGATACCGATCAGGAAACCGACCACGGAGGCGACGAGACCGACCACGGCTGCTTCCAGCAGCACCGAGCGGGTGATCTGCTTGCGGGAGGCGCCGACGGCGCGCATCAGCGCGATCTCCCTGGTGCGCTGGGCGACCAGCATCGTGAAGGTGTTGGAGATCAGGAAGACGCCGACGAACAGGGCGATGGCGGCGAAGCCGAGCAGGACCTGCGTGAGGGCGCCCATGCCCTCCTCGATCTGCTTCGCCTGTTCCTCGGCGAGCTCCTGGCCGGTCCTGGCCTCGGCCGTGTCCGGCAGCAGCGGCGTGACGGCCTTCAGGACCGCGGCGTCGTCGGCGCCCGCGGCGGCGGCGACGGTGGCCTCACTGAAGAAGCCCGGCTTGAGGTACTGCTTCTGGGCGACCTGGGTGTCGAAGAGGACGAGGCTGCCGCCGGCGTTCACGGCGCCGTCCTGGGTGGTGAAGACACCGCTGAGGGTGTACTCCTTCACCGGCCCGTTGGTCGCGACCCGCACCCGGTCGCCGACCTGGTACTTCCCCTTGTCCGCGGAGTCCTTGTCCAGGGCTATCTGACCGTCCTTCACCGGGCCCGTGCCGTCGGTGAATTCGTACGCGGGGTCCTTGCCGTCCTTGCCGGGGGTGAAGTTGGAGCCCTTGTTGGACCAGCCGACGCCGATCAGCTTCCCGTCGGGGTCGGCGACGCCGGCGAAGCCGCTGACGCGGCCCTGGACGGCGGCGACCCCGTCCAGCTTGCCGATCTTGTCGAGGGTCTTCTGGGGGATGCCGGGTTCCTTGGCGTCGTCCTCGTCGGCGAACGACGTGACGGCCACGGCGACGTTGTCGTAGCTCTTGGCGGACTGGTTGCGGAAGGCGTTGGAGAGGGTGTCGGAGAAGACGAGGGTGCCGGAGACGAACGCCACGCCGAGCATCACGGCGAGCACGGTCATCAGCAGCCTGGCCTTGTGCGCGAGCACATTGCGCAAGGCGGTACGGAACATGGTGGTCTCAGTCCTGGGGTGAGGGCCGGAAGTCTTGGGTGCGGTCGCGGGTCCGCTGTGGTCGCGGATCAGCCGGTGCGGTCGTGGGTCAGCCGGTGCGGTCGCGGGTCAGCTCGTCCGGCCCTTGGCGTCGAACTCCTTCATGCGGTCCAGCACGCCGTCCGCGGTCGGGTGGAGCATCTCGTCCACGATCCGTCCGTCCGCGAGGAAGATGACGCGGTCCGCGTACGAGGCCGCCACCGGGTCGTGCGTCACGATGACGACGGTCTGGCCCAGCTCCCGTACGGAGTTGCGCAGGAAGCCCAGGATCTCGGCGCCGGAGCGGGAGTCCAGGTTTCCGGTCGGCTCGTCACCGAAGATGATCTCGGGCCGCGAGGCGAGCGCGCGGGCGACGGCGACGCGCTGCTGCTGACCGCCGGACAACTGGGCGGGCCGGTGGCCGAGCCGCCCGGACAGCCCGATCAGGTCGATGACCTGCTCCACCCACCGCTTGTCGGGCTTGCGGCCGGCGATGTCCATCGGGAGGGTGATGTTCTCCAGCGCCGTCAGGGTCGGCAGCAGATTGAACGCCTGGAAGATGAAGCCGATTTTGTCGCGGCGCAGCTGCGTCAGGTGCTTGTCCTTGAGTGAACCCAGCTCGGTCTCGCCGAGCCGCACGGATCCGCTGCTGAAGCTGTCCAGACCGGCCACGCAGTGCATCAGCGTGGACTTGCCGGAGCCCGACGGGCCCATGATTGCGGTGAACTCGCCCTGGTGGAAGTCGACGGTGACCCGGTCCAGGGCGACCACCTGGGTCTCACCCTGTCCGTAGACCTTCGACAGATCGATGGCGCGGGCGGCCACCGCGGTGGCGCGGGCGGCGGTGGGTGTGGTGGTCACGAGACGGCTCTCCTGTCACAGCGCTTTTCGGGGACCACCCCATCGTGCTGCCCGCTCCGGTGCCGGATCGTCCGTCCCGGTGCCCGTTCCTGAGGCCCTCTTGGGTCTGACCGAGAGGCTCGATGGTCCTCCTTTGGTATGACGGCGTCCCTGGGACCCCCCTCCGCGTGAGTCGCGGTAGCGGGGAGGCGACTTTCCGTCATTCCGGGGTGCGGGGTCGCGCGCCCGTGCGCCGGGTAACGGCATGTGCAAACTGCCGATAACTTGTGCTGACGCACCCTCAGACGTCAATAAAATAAGACAACATCGGGTCCGAGTACCGCTGTTCGGGGGATCCGCCCGGATAGGGTCGTGTGCGAACGCGGAGCCGCGTGCCCAGCCCGGATGGTGGAATGCAGACACGGCGAGCTTAAACCTCGCTGGCCTTCGGGCCGTGCCGGTTCGAGTCCGGCTCCGGGCACGTCTGTTGCCGGTGGCGCGAGCAGGAAAACGTTGAACTCTTGAACGCCCGCTTGCGTCTCTGGTTGCAGTTGTGGTTGCGATTGTTTATCTCTTGAGGACTCCGTCCTCCCTGAGACGGACGGAAGGCGATCCGCCGGCATGCTCGATGTCATCGGCGTCATCGACGAGCTCACCCGCTCCGGCGCCCGGTTCGCCGCCACCCTCGCCGCCCAGGGCGACTCCGGTCTGCGGGCCCCCTCGGCGCTGCCCGGATGGACCCGTGGCCATGTCGCCGCCCATGTGGCCCGCACTGCCGATGCCTATACGTGGCTGCTGGCCGTGGCCCGCACCGGTGCCGAGCCCGCACCGCGAGCCGGGGCCGACACGCTCGCCCGAGCCGTCGAGGCGGCCGCCGTCCTGCCCGCCGCCGAACTCCTCGCCGATGTGCGCACCTCTCTCGCCCGGCTCCTGGAGGACGCCTCGTCGATGCCCGCCGAGGCGTGGGACACGCTGGTCACGGCGCTGGCGGGCTGGCGTCATCCCGCCTGGTACACCCTCTACCGCTGCTGGCGCGAGCTGGAGACCCATCACGTCGACCTGGACGCCGGCTACCGCACCGCCGACTGGCCCACCGCCTATGTGGCCTGGGCCCTCGACGACACCCTCGCCGCCCTGACCGCCCGCGGCTTCCCGGTCGCCCGTGTCGACGCCGTCGACCTCGGCCGGTCCTGGACACCGGCACCCGCCGGTCCCACGATCGGCGGCAGCGGGCATGCCCTCCTGGGCCGGCTCAGCGGCCGAGCGACCGGCGCCACGCTCACCGGCGGACATTCCCTGCCGGAACCGCCCAATTGGCCCATGCCGCCATCCCCGGGCTGGGGCTGAGCACTTCGCGAGCCCGGTCACAGGGGCCGCGAGCCCCCTTCTCCTGTCACGATCCAGGAAAGATCCTCCCTCAGCACTAGGCCGTTGTCTTTGCCCCCGCATTACTCTTGTGTCAAGGCCGCGCTCGGTGGCCATGGAGGAGTGAGATGAGGAGCAGCAACCCGGTCTTCTCGCGACGGGGGTTCAGCCGCGACAACGGCTACGCGGGCTTCAACGCGGCGCAGCAGGCCGGGGGCCCCGCCGCAGGAACCAACCCGTACGCCCAGGGTGCCGGTAACCCGTACGCGACCAACCCCTACGCCCCCGCGGACGCCCAGCTGGGTGCCCCGCCCCAGGCGCCCGCCCGCACCAATGTGATGACGATCGACGACGTCGTGGCGCGCACCGCCATGACGCTCGGTACGGTCGTGCTCACCGCCGTCCTGTCCTGGGTGCTGCTGCCCGTCGACGAGGCCAACATCGGCAAGTCGTACGGCATCGCCATCGGCGCCGCGCTGGTGGCGCTGGTGCTGGGGCTCATCCAGTCCTTCAAGCGCAAGGCCTCGCCCGCGCTGATCCTGGCGTACGCCGCGTTCGAGGGTGTCTTCCTCGGCGTGATCTCCAGCGCCGTCTCGACGTACATCGCGGACGGTGTGGTCGCCCAGGCCGTGCTCGGCACGATGGCCGTCTTCGGCGGTGTGCTGATCGCGTACAAGATGCGCTGGATCCGCGTCACGCGCCGGTTCTACGGCTTCGTGATGGCCGCGGCCATGGGCTTCCTGCTGCTGATGGCGGTCAACATGCTGTTCGCCGTCTTCGGCGGCGGTGACGGTCTCGGCTTCCGCAGCGGTGGCCTGGGCATCCTGTTCGGTGTCATCGGCATCATCCTGGGTGCCTGCTTCCTCGCCCTGGACTTCAAGCAGGTCGAGGACGGCATCACCTACGGCGCTCCGCGCGAGGAGTCCTGGCTGGCCGCCTTCGGCCTCACCATGACCCTGGTGTGGATCTACCTGGAGATGCTGCGTCTGCTGTCGATCCTGCAGGGCGACGACTGACGCAGATAGCGGACGTCGCGAGTAGCGGACGTGACGAAGGGCCCGTTCCGGCACTGCCGGGGCGGGCCCTTCCCGGTGTCGGATGCACGTCCGTCCTAGAGCAGCTTGCGCGCCGCCCGCCTCAGGTCGTACTCATGGATGATCGCTTTCGCGTGACCGTACGCGAGATTGTGCTCGCTCCGGAGCCAGCTGACCTTCTCCTCGAAGCGGAAGAGGGAAGGGCCTTCATCGACGGTGCGGAGCCAGTCGGCGACTTCACGACCGGTGCAGTGAGGGATACGGGAGAGCAGATTGCGGTGGGTCTCTTCGGAGAAGACTTGGGACATCGGCGCCTCCGGACGCATTGCGCGTGTGGTCCTTCACGTCACCGTGCCTGAGTGTTCGCGTATTGGCAACAGTCCCGCACCGGCGCATAGGGTCGTGGCGTGCTTGATACGACACCCCTGACAGCAGCCGTGGAACGATTCGCCGACCGGTTGCGGGCGGCCCCGCAGAGCCGGTTGCAGCGGGGCGCCGCGGCCGAAGGTCTGGCGCTGGCCAGGGAGTTGGCGGTACGCGCCCATCGGATCGAGGCGCCGGGAGAGGCGCCGCGGATCATGCCGGACGCGGGTGTCTTCGCGGTCGCGGACCAGTTGGTGGTGGCCGGGACGGATTTGGCTGAAGCCCTGCGCACGGCAGCGGCCTCGCCGAAGGAGTTGGGCGAGGCCGTGGATCTCGTGGAGGGGGCGGCGAGGCGGGCGCAGCTGTGAGCCGGTCCGTGCGAACGTGCGGGGCGCTCCAGGGGTTCCGGGGGTTCGGGGCTCAGAGGGACGCGATGACGCGGTCCGCGAGGATGTAGACGTTCTCACCGGCGCCGCAGGAGAACGTCAGCGCGTAGGCGCCGGAGACACCCGAGCCGCCCAGCAGGACCGGCGTCTCGCCGGCGCGAAGCGCCTCGGCGAGCCGCTCGGCGGTCTCCCGGTGGCCGGGGGTCATGCAGAGCGTCGTGCCGTCGGCGAAGACGTACACATCGAGCGTGCCCAGCGGGCCGGGGCGTACGTCGGTGAGCGCGGTGCCGGTGTCGGCGAGCTCCTCCAGACGCGACACGGTGCGCTCATGGTCGGTGACGACCGGTGTCTGCACCGGGACGAAGTCGGGGTGCGAGGGGTGCCGGCGGCGGGCCGCGGCCAGCTCCGGGGAGTCGTCGGCGAACTCGGCCGGCGGCTCGGCGAACTCGGCCAGGTCCGCGAGGTCGTCGAGCATCTCGGCGGCCTCCAGGTCCATCGACTCCAGACCGGCGAAGTCGGCCTGGCGCGGGATGAAGGGGCTGTCCTCGCCCAGGCCCGCCAGGCCGCCCAGCATCGTGGGGGCGTCGGCGGCGTCGCGGGCCTCCTGTGCAGCCCAGAAGGCGCGCGCCTCGGCCAGCTCGCGCTCACGCTCCTCGGCGAGGGCCTCGGCGACGGCGGCCCGTATCTCGGCGGCGGGTGCGGTGCGGGCCTGTGGGACGGAGGCGAGGGGGCCGCTGCCGTGACGGCTCGCGGCGGCCAGCTCCGAACGCAGGGCGGTGACCTGCTTGCGCAGCCCCAGAGTGGTGTGCAGGGCAGCGGCGCCCACAGCCGTGGCAGCGGCCGTGGTCAGCAGCAGGGCGAGGGACATGGCGCTCACTGACATACTCCCGGTTTCAAAGGCTTCCCCGACTTACTACATCAGCTTGTCGTGAGCCGATGCCTGGTGTCAGTGCATTACGTCACGAAATGGACAGGACTTTGGGCTGGATGTTTAACCCCAAAGCCCCTCTGACCTCGGCGAACGCATCTCCCCCAGGAGATAGGTCACATCCTGGGGGAGATTAGGTCACGGCTCGGACGCGGCGGGGTTGAGAAAGCCCTTTCGGAGGGACTGGGAGAACCTTTCGGAGGGGCGGGGGAAGCCCCGAGGACTCCTCCCTCCCCCGGTCCGCGAGGGTCAGCTCAGCCGCTCGCTCTCTTGGTCGCGTTCCGCTTCGCTTCCGCTACGGGCGGGTGCCGTCCTCACGCGGCGAAGCCGCATGTCGATCGGAGCCCTCGGGCGACCCCACCCTTCGCTTCAGCTCAGCTCAGCCGCTCGATCACCATGGCCATGCCCTGGCCGCCGCCGACGCACATCGTCTCCAGGCCGAACTGCTTGTCGTGGAACTGGAGCGAGTTGATCAGCGTGCCCGTGATGCGGGCGCCCGTCATGCCGAAGGGGTGGCCCACGGCGATCGCACCGCCGTTGACGTTCAGCTTGTCCAGCGGGATGTCCAGGTCGCGGTAGGACGGGATGACCTGGGCCGCGAACGCCTCGTTGATCTCGACCAGGTCGATGTCGCCGATGGTCAGGCCGGCGCGGGACAGCGCCTGCTTGCTCGCCTCGACCGGGCCGTAGCCCATGATCTCGGGGGAGAGGCCGGAGACGCCGGTGGAGACGATCCGGGCCAGCGGGGTCAGGCCCAGCTCCCGCGCCTTGGTGTCGGACATGATCACGAGCGCGGCGGCACCGTCGTTGAGCGGGCAGCAGTTGGCGGCGGTGACCAGACCGTCGGGGCGGAAGACCGGCTTCAGGCCCTGGACGCCCTCCAGCGTGACGCCGGCGCGCGGGCCGTCGTCCTTGCTGACGACCGTGCCGTCCGGCAGCGTCACGGGGGTGATCTCGCGCTCCCAGAAGCCGTTCTTGATGGCTTCCTCGGCAAGGTTCTGCGACCGCACGCCGAACTCGTCCATGTCCTGGCGGGTCACGCCCTTCAGGCGCGCCAGGTTCTCCGCGGTCTGGCCCATCGCGATGTACGCGTCCGGGATCAGGCCGTCCTCGCGCGGGTCGTGCCAGCTCGCGCCCTCGCTCTCGGCGACGGCGGCGGTACGGGCCTCGGCCTCGGCGAAGAGCGGGTTGTGGGTGTCGGGCAGGCCGTCGGAGGTGCCCTTCACGGAGCGGGAGACCATCTCGACACCGGCCGAGATGAAGACGTCGCCCTCACCGGCCTTGATGGCGTGCAGCGCCATCCGGGACGTCTGCAGCGACGAGGAGCAGTAGCGGGTGACCGTACAGCCGGGGAGGTGGTCCATCCCCATCTGCACGGCGACGATCCGGCCCAGGTTGTGGCCCTGCTCGCCGCCAGGGAGGCCGCAGCCGAGCATCAGGTCGTCGATGTCCTTCGGGTCCAGCTCGGGGACCTTGGCGAGCGCGGCCTCGATGATGGTCGCGGTCAGGTCGTCCGGCCGCAGGTCCTTCAGCGAGCCCTTGAAGGCCCGGCCGATGGGGGAGCGGGCGGCAGAAACGATCACGGCTTCGGGCATCACGGCTCCAGTGAGGGAAGGTGCGTAGGGGCGACTGTCTGGAAGTTACCCCTACGTATCGCGTGGGTCACCGTACGGACCGTGTGATGCGGGCCTCTTTTCTAAGCGCTCGCTTACGCAGCCTCCGGTCCGCAGTGGCGGGCGACCCACGCCCGTCCGGGGGTCCCCCACGCCACAGGGCGTGGGGGGAGAGCTTGAGGACGGACACACCCTGCCGCCCCGGCGCGGGTCAGTCCGCCTCGTGGACCTCGGCAGGCCTGGTCGCCGGTGCCGCGGGCTGCGGCTCCCCCGGCACCGGCAGCCGCCGCCGTCTGCGGTGCTTGAGCAGCGCCCACGGGGCACGGGCGCCCGTGACCTCCGTACCGGCCTCGCTCGCCGCCTCCGCCGCCGCCTTGGCGACCGGCAGCATGCCCTCGTGACGGTCGGCGTCCAGCCGGTCCGTCTCCGGCCACAGCCCCAGCGCCGCGCACAGCGTCGGCAGCACCGCCATCGCCGCCGTCGCGTACCCCTCGGCCGAGGGGTGGTAGTTGTCCGCGCCGAACATCTCGCGCGGGTTCGCCGCGAACTCGGGTCCCAGCAGATCGCCCAGCGAGACCGTACGGCCGCCCTGCTCCACCACGCCGATCGTCTGCGCCGCCGCGAGCTGCCGGGAGACGCGGCGGGCCAGCCAGCGCAGCGGCTGGTACACCGGCTCGATGGTGCCGAGATCCGGGCAGGTGCCCACCACCACCTCCGCGCCGGCCGTACGCAGCCGGCGCACCGCCGCCGACAGGTACCGCACGGACTGGGTCGGCGGCATCCGGTGCGTCACATCGTTCGCCCCGATCATGATCACGCAGACGTCGGGGGCCCGGGCCGGGTCCTGGACCGCCTGCGAGACCTGCCGCTCCAGGTCGTCGGACATCGCCCCCGGCTGTGCCACGTTCCGCAGGTCCACCGGGCGCTCGGCCACCGCGGCCAGTCCGGAGGCCAGCAGCGCCCCCGGTGTCTGGCCCGCCCGGCGGACCCCCTGACCGGCTGCTGTCGAGTCGCCCAGGAGGACCAGCCGCAGCGGATCGGACAGCCCGAAAGCCGTGCCGTACAGCCCGTCCGAGCCGGGCGGACAGGGCGCGGTGCCGCCCCCCACGGATCTTTTTGCCAGCTGCACCTCGGCCAGCAGAAGAGTCACCGCCGCGGCGCCGAGCAGGCCGATCCCCCCGCCGCCGTATGCCGCGCCTGCCGCGATGCGCCGCGCCACCCTCGCCCTCGACACAGTCCCAGCCACCTCCTCGTAGCCGTGCAGTCGTACAAGAGCTAACTGCCCCGCAAGGACCGTCGCCCAATCTCGCTCCCGTACGCATACGCTGGCGGAACCACTACGGAGATCCCGGAGACTTACGGTGCAATTCCACGACTCGATGATCAGTCTGGTTGGCAATACCCCGCTGGTGAAGCTCAACAGCGTTACCGCGGGCATTCAGGCGACGGTGCTCGCCAAGGTCGAGTACTTCAACCCCGGCGGATCGGTGAAGGACCGCATCGCCCTGCGCATGATCGAGGCCGCCGAGGAGAGCGGCGCGCTCAAGCCGGGCGGCACGATCGTCGAACCGACGAGCGGCAACACGGGCGTCGGCCTTGCCATCGTGGCCCAGCAGAAGGGCTACAAGTGCATCTTCGTCTGCCCGGACAAGGTGTCCACTGACAAGATCAATGTGCTGCGCGCCTACGGTGCCGAGGTCGTCGTCTGCCCGACGGCGGTCGACCCCGAGCACCCGGACTCGTACTACAACGTCTCGGACCGTCTGGTGCGGGAGACGCCGGGTGCCTGGAAGCCCGACCAGTACTCCAACCCCAACAACCCGCGCTCGCATTACGAGACCACCGGTCCCGAACTGTGGGAACAGACTGAGGGGAAAATCACCCATTTCGTCGCGGGCATCGGCACCGGCGGCACCATCTCCGGCACCGGCAACTATCTGAAGGAGATCAGCGGCGGCAGGGTGCGGATCGTGGGCGCCGACCCCGAGGGGTCCGTCTACTCCGGCGGTTCCGGCCGGCCGTACCTGGTCGAGGGCGTCGGTGAGGACTTCTGGCCCACCGCCTACGACCCGAACGTCACGGACGAGATCGTCGCCGTGTCCGACAAGGACTCCTTCCAGATGACGCGCCGCCTCGCCAAGGAGGAGGGCCTGCTGGTCGGCGGCTCCTGCGGCATGGCCGTCGTCGCGGCACTGCGCGTCGCCGAGGGGCTCGGCCCGGACGACGTCGTGGTCGTGCTGCTCCCGGACAGCGGGCGCGGCTACCTCTCGAAGATCTTCAACGACGAGTGGATGAACGACTACGGCTTCCTGAGCCAGGCCGGCGACGAGCCGCGGGTCGCCGACGTCCTGGAGCACAAGGAGGGCGCGCTGCCCTCGCTGGTGCACATGCACCCCGACGAGACGGTCGGCCAGGCCATCGACGTCCTGCGGGAGTACGGCGTCTCGCAGATGCCGATCGTCAAGCCGGGCGCCGGGCACCCGGACGTCATGGCCGCCGAGGTCATCGGCTCGGTCGTGGAGCGGGAGCTGCTGGACGCGCTGTTCACGCAGCGGGCGTCGCTGAACGACCCGCTGGAGAAGCACATGAGCGCGCCGCTGCCGCAGGTCGGCTCCGGTGAGCCGGTGGGCGACCTGATGTCCGTGCTCGGTGCGGCCGACGCGGCGATCGTGCTGGTCGAGGGCAAGCCCACCGGCGTGGTGAGCCGTCAGGACCTGCTGTCGTTCCTGGCCAGGACCGGGGCCAAGTAGCCGCACGGCGGAAGAAGTGGTGCGCGGGGACCGCCGCACCCCCGGGAGACCCGGGGGGCGGGACGACGGCGGTCCCCGCGAGGGACGCGGTCCGGGTCAGGGCCGACTCCGCGTCCGGGCGTCCATGGAGGTCCGGGAGCCGCTCCGGAGGTCCTTGACGCCGACACCCCTTACTGTGCCGGACGCGTGTTAAGCGGGTGCTGCGCCAACGTGTCGCGCTGGTACCGCTTTTGCGAAGCCGAGGCCGAAGCCGAAGCAGAAACCGAGGCAGAAACCGAGCCGAGGAGCGCGATCCGCTCCGCTGTGGGCGAGCCGGGCTCCGGGGTGTAGACGACGAGCATCTGGTCCGGGTCGCCGGGGAGCGTGAGCGTCTCGTACGGGAGTGTCAGCTCGCCCACCTCCGGGTGGGTCATCCGCTTGATCCCGTGCGTCTTCTCCTTGACCTGGTGGTCCGCCCACAGCCGCCGGAAGTCCTCGCTCTTCAGGGACAGTTCGCCGACCAGCTCGCTTAGCCGCCGGTCCTCGGGATGGCGGCCCGCGACCAGACGTAGCCACGCGACGGTCTCGGCGGCGACGGCGTCCCATTCCGGGTAGAGATCACCCGTCAGCTCGTCGAGGAAGACCTGCCGGGCGACGTTGCGGGCGGCGGGCTCCATACGGGAGTACCCGCCGAGCGCGTCCCCCAGCGCGTTCCAGGCCAGGACGTCCAGGCGTCGGCCGAAGATGAAGGCCGGCGCGGAGCCGATGCTGTCGAGCAGCAGCCGCACCCCTGGGCGCACCGTCTGCGACGGCCGCGACGTACTGCTCCTTCTCCTCGGCTTCGGGTGGGCCATGTCCCGCAGGTGCGCCTGCTCGGTCTCGTCGAGGCGCAGTACGCGCCCGATCGAGTCCAGCACGGCGTCGGAGACTCCACCGGACTTCGTCCGGGAGGTGCCTCCCGCCCCGCGGCCCTGCTCCAGGCGGATGTAGTAGTCGACACTGACGCCCGCGAGCTGCGCGACCTCCTCGCGTCGCAGTCCTGGCACGCGGCGCCGCCCGTGCGAGGTCAGCCCCACCTCCTCGGGCTGGATGCGGGCGCGTCGTGAGCGCAGGAAGTCTCCCAGGTCACCGTCCATGGAACGAGGCTAGACGAGTAAGTCCTATCTCCCACCTGCTCCGCGACGCCCGGCACGCACATCTGCTGCGTTGTCGGGATCGTCCAAGTACGCCCAGTACGAGGACGACCCTCCGCCTTGCATCTGCACGCACCAGACGCCGCGAAGCCCGCCCTCCGGGCGGACGGCGGGAGATAGGACTTACTCGTCTAGGCCGGGAGAGGGGTGCGGAGCCTGGTACTGGCAGACCCAGGAAAAGCTCAGCCCTGGGTAGGCGCGGGTGCGGCGCGGACAGTGGTGCGTATCCACCACCGACCCCGTACGGGAGAAGCCATGAGCTACGAGAACCTCGCATCACGCACCGCCGTCGTCACCGGCGCCGCCAGCGGTATGGGCGCCGCCACCGCCCGGCTGCTCGCCGCGCACGGCGCCCGGGTGGCGCTGCTGGCCCGCCGGAGCGAGCGGCTGCGGGAGCTGGCCGACAAGATCACCGCCGACGGGGGACAAGCCCTCGCCGTCACCGCCGATGTCACGGACGACGCGTCCGTCGCCGCCGCGGTCGAGCGGATCCACGAGGAGTACGGGCCGGTCGACCTGGTCGTCAACGCCGCCGGGGTGATGTTGCCCAACGCGATCGACGAAGGCCGCATCGACGAGTGGAAGCGGACGCTCGAGACCAATGTGACGGGCGTCCTGCGGATGATCCGGGCGTTCAACGGCGATCTGGTCGCCGCGGCCGCCGACGGCAAGCCGGCCGACCTGGTCAACATCTCCTCGATCGCCGCGCACGTCACGTTCCCGAACTACGCCGTGTACGGGACGTCGAAGGCGGCGCTCACCTATCTCTCGGAGTCCCTGCGCACCGAGCTGGGCCCGCGCGACGTACGCGTCACGAACATCGAGCCGGGTTTCGTCGAGTCGGAGCTGCGCGACCACATCACCGACCCCGAGCTGAACGGCCAGCTGGACGCGCTCTTCGCATCGGTCGAGATCGTCACGTCGGAGGAGGTCGCCGACCTCATCGCGTACACCGTCAGCCGCGCGCGCCACATCAACCTGCGGCAGGTGATCGTGCTGCCGACGCGGCAGGCCTGAGGCCCTGTGGCGGCACCCTCGACGCGGCGCGGGACGCCCCTCAGTCCTCCCAGCCGGAATTCGTCCGGCGGCCGGACCAGGGCCTGCCGCGGAAGGCGTACACCGCGTTGACGCCGACGATGCCGGCCCAGGTGACGACCAGGCCTTCGATGCCGGCGTTCACCGCGCCGATCGCCGACAGCGGAACCGCGAGGACCATCGTGACGATCCCGAGGCCGAAGCGCTCGCCGAAGCCGAGTCCGGTGCCGGGCTGCCCGGGGCGCGAGCCCCGGGCCCCGGTCGTCCGCCGCTCGGCCAGCCGGCGCCGGACGCCGCGGTCGATGGTGGCGTCCATGCGCTGCTCGACCTTCTCGAGGAACGACTCGATGAGCGCCGACTCGTACTCGCTGCCCAGCTCGCGGCGGGCGTGAAAGGTGGCGTCGAGCTCCTTCGCGAGCTCGTGGTCACGTGCGTCCATGCCCCCCACAGTAGGGAGCGCGGACCGGCCCGTCAGTGGGGCTGACCCCCCTGTCGTCAGGCCTGTTCTCAGGCCTCCTCGGTGAGGCCGCTCGCCGCGGCCCAGGCGTTCGCGACGTCCTCCGGGTCCTCGGGGAAGCGCTTGTCCACGGCGCCGACCCTGATCGTCGGGCGTCCCTTGCCCGGCCTGCATATAGTCATGCAGAGTTCTTGGTGGCTGAATACGCAGCCGGACGTTCGGTGAGACGACCTGGGGGACGGCATGAACGACAACAGCAGCCCTGCCGCAAGACTGCAGCAGCTCTTCGAGGGGCACCGGCTCACGCCCACACAGCGCCGTATCGCCCACAGCATGGTGCGCCAGGCGGGCGATGTGCCCTTCCTGTCCAGCGTCGAGCTGGCCGAGCTCGCCGGGGTCAGCCAGCCCTCCGTCACCCGCTTCGCCGTCGCGCTCGGCTTCGACGGCTACCCGGCGCTGCGCCGCCATCTGCGGGAGGTGGCGCCCGCCGAACCGGCCGCGGACAAGGACGCGTTCAACGAGTACCAGCAGGCGGTGCACGCCGAGATCGAGAATCTGCGGCACCTCGCCGAGATGCTGGCCGACCCGGCGCCCGTCGAGCGGGCCGGGCGGCTGCTCGCCGCCTCCCGCCCCCTGCCGGTCCTCGGCCTGCGCGCCGCCTCCTCGCAGGCCCGCGGCTTCGCGTACTTCGCGGCCAAGGTCCACCCGGACGTACGCCTCCTCGACGAGGGCGGCACGATGCTCGCCGACCGCATCGACGCCGCCCGCCGCGCGGGCGCGAGCGCGCTGCTGTGCTTCGCCCTGCCGCGCCATCCGAAGGAGGTCGTCGAGACGCTCGCGTACGCCCGCTCGGCCGGACTGTCCGTCGTCACGGTCGCCGACTCGGCCTTCGCGCCGGTCGCCGCCCACAGCGATCTGCTGATCCCGGCGGCGGTCGGCACGGGCCTGGCCTTCGACACGGCGTGCGCGCCGATGCTGCTGGGCAGGGTGCTGCTGGAGGCGATGTGCGACGACCTCCCGGACGCGCAGGCGCGGCTGGAGGAGTTCGACGTGCGGGCGGCGGACCGGGGCCTGTTCATGGACTGAACGTGCCGGTTTCCGGGGTCTGTTCATGGACTGCACGTGCTGGTCCCGGGTCCTTCTCACTCGTTCCTCAGAAACCCGGGCTACTCTCCGCGCCCGAAGGTCATACGTGCGAAGGGAGCAGGGGCGTGGGTCGCGGAGGCCACACACTGGCGCGAGTTGCGGTGATCGTACGGGCCGGAGCGGCCCCGATGATGTGGCTCGGCGCCCTCGCCGCTGGCATCGGGCTGGTGCCCGAAGGGCTGACCGGGCGCAGGGTCGGACTGTACGGCGGCGCCGCGCTGTTCCTGATCGCGGCGGCCGTCGTGGCATCGGCCCGCAGGAGCAACTACCGGGCGCTGGAGGCTGCGGCCACCCGGGCCGCCCGGGGCGACTTCCTCCAGGACCGGGCCGTGACGGCACGCAACTGGCGGCGCGCCCACCGCTGGTGGCTACTGCTGGCGTTCGCCGTCGCTCTTGGAAGCGCGTTCGCCGTCCCGGCGGCGGGAGGGCTGCTGCTGGCGGGAGCCGGTGCCGGACTGTGGCTCAAGGCGCGAGCGCTGGGCCGGCAGGAGCGCGCCGCGGAGACTCTCCTGTGGGTGCGCACCGACTGGGTGACGAAGGGCAGGCCCGCCGGCGCCCAGGTGAACGGCTACCGCACCACCGGCCCCGCCGCCGGAGACGCGGCCCCGGGCGGGGCACGGCGCCTCGCCGCGCGGCCTGCGGTCCGATAAGGTCCGCCCCGGCCTATTCGGCCCCCGCCCTGTTCACCGCCCCGATCAGCCCCGGCCGTCCTCAGCCTCGGGTCGCTTCTTCCTCGTGGCGTACCTTCATCCACACCTTGTTGACGGCCCAGAGAAGGATCCCGATCGCCAGCAGCACTCCGGCCCGGATGTAGACGTCCGCCGCGCGGTCCGACAACGGGCTGGCCAGAACGACCGACGTGAGCGCCCCGAGCACCGGCAGGGCCGTCGGCGTACGGAAGTGCTCGTGCTCGACGGGGTCCTTGCGCAGCACCAGCACCGCCACATTGACCACCGCGAAGACACAGAGCAGCAGGAAGGCCGTGGTGTCGCCGAGGCCTTCGATCTCGCCCGTGGACACCAGGCCGATGGCGATCAGGGTGACGAAGACGATCCCGGTGACGGGCGTACGGCGGTTGCGGAGCACCCGGCCCATGCCGCGCGGCAGGACCTTCTCGTTGGCCAGGCCGTAGCAGAGCCGCGAGGCCATCATGATGTTGATCAGCGCGGAGTTGGTGACCGCGAACAGGGCGATCAGGGCGAAGAGCTTCGGCGGGAAGGCGACGCCGCCCGCCTTGACCACCTCCAGAAGCGGTCCGCTGGACTTCTCCAGCGTCGTGTAGTGGACCAGCAGCGAGGACACCAGCGCGACCAGCACGTAGATCGTGCCCGTGACTGCGACACCGGTGAAGATCGCACGCGGGAAGGTGCGGACCGGGTCCTTCGTCTCCTCCGCCATGTTGACCGAGTCCTCGAAGCCGACGAAGGCGAAGAAGCCGAGCGCGGTGGCGCCCAGCACGCTCGTCATCAGCGCGAATCCCGTGCCCTGCGCCTCGAAGTCGCCCAGCCGGGAAGGCTCCCCGCCGCCGGTGAGCACCGCCCAGGCCCCGATCGCGAGGACCACGAGCAGGCCGGTCAGCTCGACGAGGGTCAGCACCACATTCGTCTTCACGGACTCCGACACACCACGCAGAGCGAGTGAGGCGAGGGCGAGGATGAACAGGATCGCGACAGCGGTCGGCGGGATGGCGTCCGTGAACTCCTGGAAGTAGTCCCCGCTGAACGCGCGGGCCGCGGCGCTCGCGGAGGACAGCCCGGAGCACATCACCATGAAGGCGATGATGAACGTGAGGAAGGGGAGCTTGAACGCCTTCTGGGTGTAGAGCGCGGCGCCGGCCGCCTTCGGGTACTTGCCGACCAGTTCGACGTACGACGCCGCCGTCATGACCGCCACCAGGAAGCCGATCGCGAACGGCAGCCACAGCGCGCCGCCGACCTTGCCCGCGACCTTGCCCGTCGTGGCGTAGATGCCGGTGCCGAGGATGTCGCCGATCACGAACAGGATCAGCAGCTTCGGGCCGATGGCCCGTTTGAGTGACGGCTGTTGGCCCGGCGCTTCGGTGGTCGCGGACGTGGCCATGTGACACCTCTCCCGTTTGCCGGTGAAATGGTTTCTGCCCGTCAGGTCGCCCGTGATGCCTGCCGTCCGGGCAGTTGGGCCGTACGAGGGGCTAGGGCGTGTTGCGAAAGTCCCGCCTGGCCCACGACGCCTGGCACGCCCGCTCGCTGCGTTGTCGGACTCATCCGAGTACGTCCAGTACGAGGA